>JAQCHP010000157.1 GCA_027619595.1 Planctomycetota bacterium | reverse complement strand
GCCAATCGACCAAAAAGTAAACTCCCACGAAAGGCCGTAGGATTGGACGAGAGTGACGTAGATTGGAACCAAGATGGCACCAATCGATGCGCCACTCTGCAAAATGCCACTTCCTAATGCTCGGTCCTTGGAAGAAAGGATCGAACGTAGCGTGAGGAACGCGCAGGGCCAGTGCCCCGCCTCAAAGGCCCCCAGAACCACGCGGCAGATCAACAACCAAACGAAGACTCCGCTCCCGGGCCGACCTGACAACTCAAATGCGTCTGTCACCCAAGTCTTGCCCGCTAACCCGGTCGCGACGCCGGCCAGGGACCACCCAGCAAGCACAATCGGGTACAAATATCGGGGACCCATACGGTCAGCGATGAAGCCGAAAAACAACGCTCCAAAAGCAAACGCGTAGCCAAAACTTGCTTCAATATGGCCATATTGTTGTTCGTCGAGGCCCAGCTCCTCCTTGAGCTTCGGCGAGTTTACCGCCAGGGCCTGACGATCCATATAGTTGAGCATCGTAGCGAGCAGCAACATGCCGCACATGGACCAAGCCCAAACACTGATCGTACTACGCTCACCATCCGCTCGCTTTCCTAGAAATTCCATGTGTCACCGTTCCAGTTAACGGCACGTTCCAAGTAATCGGCTACGCCGACTGCAAATGCGCTGAACAGGGCGTCCCCTTTTTCCTTCGAAGCGACGGCCGGATTGCCGATATGGCCTGCTCGGCTACGGTCCGGTGTCGTCCAACCCCGATAGCCAGGCTTACCGCCCCGGCCAAAAGGTACTTCGGCCACGCTTCGATAGTCTGGACTCACCAGCTCAGGACGCAATTCCAGCATCATCGAAGTCTCCCATTCACACGCATGGCCCATTTCTGATTGATCGAGTCCTTTGACCGTTGCATGCGGATCGCAACTTTCCCAATAGGTCACGGCGGTTAGCAATAAATCCGATTCGGCACGATGCTTTTGACGCAGCTCAAACATGGCTTGTTGTGACGGGATCGTATTGCCTCCATGTCCGTTGACAAACACGATCCGGCGGAAGCGATGTCTTAAGAAGTTTTCGGCCATGTCGTGCAACATGTTGAGGTATGCACGAGGCGAAGCTGACAGGGTTCCCGGCAGATCAATATGGTGGTCGGAATTGCCGAACCATTGCACCGGCGCGAATAGAACCTGGGAGGCCACGGGCAATCCCTTGACGCGTCGCATGATCTCGCTCAGGAGCAGCGTATCGGTCAGCACTGGCATATGATGACCGTGCTGTTCAACGGCTGCAATTGGAAAAACGATGGGAGTTTTGCGGTCAAGCCGATCCACCGCAGGCCAATTCAATTCAGCAAGTTCCATAATTCTTACCTTCACTCGTCATTTCTCGGTCTCGAAGGGGATAGTATTGCCTCCGCCTGCCGGCCGGTCAACCGCCTCGTTGCGGTTGGCCTGATTTCCTGACCGGTATCCACTCAAACGACGGTGAATTAAACTGAATGGCCGTTCAGCGATTGTTGTCGGGAGGGGATCGAGGCACGTTTGGTACCAAAAGCAAGCCGCATTGACGAACGCCGTCTGAAGTGTTTGTCACGCCAAGTCACGAACCACAAGCTACAAACTCAAGCTGCAAACTAACAAGCTGCAAACTAAACTGACCACGAGTATCGCAGGCGCGTATGCAAACGACCCGATGGATGCAAGCTGTCACCCGAGCGACCTGCTGCTTTTTAGTCTGGGGGTACGATCCTTTGCTGGCGCCGGCCGAACCCACGGACGGGAGTCTGGCAAGTGTCCGCCTAGAGACGGTGGCTGTCGATGATCCCGGCAACCCAGCGGATCTTACGGGATACGGAGCGGTCGCTTACCCGTTTCGCATCGGTAAATATGAGGTAACCGTTGGTCAGTACGTCGCGTTCCTCAACGCCAAAGCCAAGTCAGATCCCTACGGACTCTACGACGACAACGTACTAGAAACCGACTGGGGATTTAAGCTCGAACGAACGGGCGAAGACGGCGCCTACCATTACACTGTGGATCCTTTGTACGCCAACCGTCCGATCGTCAAGGTCTCGTTTTGGGATGCTTGCCGTTTCGCCAATTGGCTGCATAACGGTCAGGGAGACGGTGATACGGAAACGGGCGCATATACGTTGAACGGTACTCTGGACGCCGATGCCGGCACAATTCGCCGCAATCCAGACGCGCGATGGTTTATACCCAGTGAGGACGAGTGGTATAAGGCAGCCTATTATGACCCGCAACACGCGTCGGGCGCACGCTATTGGAAGTACCCCATACGAAGCGACGTAGTGCCAACTCGGGATTTTGGAGGGCATAACGACGCCAACTTCAATACGGGGTCGTTGCTCCCCCGTGCCACGACAGTCGTCGGCTCGTTCGCCAACGCGAGCAGTAGCTATGGCACATTGGATCAAGGCGGCAACGTCGCGGAATGGACAGAGTCGGTTGAACGGACGTCTCAGCGATGGAGACGCTGTCAGCGTGGCGGCTCGTTTATTCTCGGCGTCGAGGAGTTGCTTTCTTCATCGCGCGGACTTGTTCCCGCCAAAGAGACCGAACGCTACGTCGGATTTCGTGTGGCGGCGACGACGTTCAATTCCCAGGGAACGCCAGTTCAAGCGACCGGCGAACATCGCCAGCCAACAAGCGACGCAACCGCTGAACTCTGGGCGAAACCAAGCGAGCTTCGCAATAAGAAGCTGATTGGAACGGGGCAATGTTCGTTGCACGATGTAACTCCTCGTTTCTTAGCGGAACATGCTGACTTCTGTGCGAGTTTTCCCTTTGATGGACTGGCCGTCGTCGCGCCGCTCGACGCCACTTGGAAAAAAGAGCACGGTTTGGTCGGCGGCGGATTCCACGAAACGTTGGATGCATTAGCGTGGAGCAAACTCGAAGTTCCCTACGCGGCTGTTCAGCACGTAGTGGAAGATTTAAAAAAAGTTGTCTGGGGACATGTTACTGACAATTTCTTGTGGTACCGGTTGTCGCGTGCGCATGTCGAAGGGGTGGCCGGCGAAGCAGAACGTGACCTGAGCGCGGATTTTGCCAGCGAACAAGAGTGGGCGGTCGTGGAGCGGAATGCGGCGCTCGCCGCTCGCATCTGTCGAGAAGCCAACCTCAAGGGCTTTATGCTCGATACCGAACAGTACGATAACTACGTCACGGGCGGCGCGTATCCGATGGGGAAGAACACTCCCGAATTAGTGCGTGAACGCGGCAAGAAATGGATTGAGGCGGTGCAAGCCGAGTACCCCGGAATTACGATTGTCATCTTCTTCGGTTGGTCTCCCGATCTTTATCAGCCTCCCTTTTTCAAAGGGATCAAACCGTTTCTCGATGGAGTCCTGGATGGGATTGAAGAACCGGGGCGCTTGGTCCACGCCTACGAGAACACTTTTTATTACGGTAAGGGTGCAGGTGCCTGGAACATTCCCGAAGGATTTCCTGGGGACCGCAGTCGATTCCAAGAAACGAAGGATTCGATCAAAAAATGGGGGATCCTCAGTGGCGATCCGGAAAAATACCAGCGGTTCGTTCGGGCTGCAACAGCTGCCTGGATAGAGAGTGATCCGTGGGATCTCTGGTCCGGCTGGGGCGCGGGTTCAGCGTTTACCGGCTGGTCGAATGCCCCACTGGCCTTGGCCTACAGCGATGAATACGTATGGGTGTGGTCCGAACATACGAATTATTGTCACAGTCATTTGTTGAGTAGCCACGGAATGGAACCGGACGGCGAAACGGCACAAGGTCGGCCGCCTGACCCCGGATTCAATCCATTCTTAGCATCGCTTGCGAATCAGACCTTCAACACCGGCCACGAAGCCGCGACCTCCCTCACGGAAGATTTTTCGACGAATTCGCTGTTGCGCGGTTGGTATTTCGACTTTGACATCATGGACGTTGGTCGACGTGTCGAGGCGCATCATGCGGCCCAGATCTTTTCCGCCGACGCCGTTCCTTACGTTTGGTCGGCGGCGGATCGCGCTGTTCGCGTCCAAGGGACGTGGATGACAGGAGCGCGTGGCGAGACAGCGGCTCAACTTGGACTTCAGCGTCGCCGTTACGTCCATCCTCTAGCGCCTCTGAGTCAAGAAGACGTGTTTCACGCCGAGCTTGACTTTCGCCTCGAAAGATTGGGTGCAGATCCATCGAATCCAATTGTGATGGGGCTCTTTAATAGTAACGAACTTGTCAATCGCAAGTCGTTGATTGCACGTATCGACAATTTAAGTACGCTCGACGTCATGATGGTCGGCGACGGAGAACCAACACTAGTCCAACTGGAAGTCCCCGGCGGACTGAAGCCAGGTTCCGATTATCGGTTAGCGATACATTTCGACGGTGTGAACAATCAACTAAGGGTATCGTTATTCGATCTGTCGAGTCCCTCCCAGGTAATCGCCCAGGGGTCGGTGCAGATCCCTGAGAATTTGGGTCTGTTTCAGATGGATGAAATTGGGGTGGCTCAATGGGACGCCCATGCGACGGCGACCGAACCCGCCCAGGCCTACCAATACCTGCTCAAACGCGTATCTGTAGAGCGCACTCCCGCTCTTTGGGCCAGTCCTCAAGAGTTGCGAAAGAAGAAGGTCATTGGCGCCGGCCAATATTCCACGCTGAATCTTACCGACGAAAATGCCCCCACACCGTCGTTTCTGGCGAGCCATCCGGAATACCTGGCAAATCATCCCTTCGATGGAATTGCTGTGCCGGTCGTGCTCGAGAATGACTGGTGTCGTCAGCAGGGACTGAACGAATCTGTTTACGATTTGCATAGCATGGTCATGACGACCCTGCCCATTACCTATTCCGAGTTGCAAGAGGCACGGCAGGACTTACAAAAGGTCCAGTGGGCGCACGTCACCGATAATTTTCTCTGGTATGGTGTGCGAGATGGCAGTCGCGGGGGAGACACCGATCGGTCGTACACTGTCGATTCCGATAGCACTCAGGATTGGAATATCGTGACACAGACGGCGGGCCATTGCGCACGCCTCTGCCGCGAATCGGGCCTTCAAGGGTTCATCTTTGATACGGAAATGTATACCGACTACAAGAGCGGCGAGCATTATCCTTTCGGCCTCGGTACGCCGGAGGTGTGGCGCGCGCGCGGTCAGAAGTGGATTCAAGCGGTACAAAAGGAGTATCCCGGAATCAAGATCTTATTTTTCTTTTCCTGGGGCCCAGAACGGGATGTCTGGCCTGGGTATGCCAACTTAACCCATTTCATGAACGGAATTCTCGCTGACATTCAGTCCCCAGCGCGTTTGATTCACGGATGGGAATCGACGTTTTGGTTTGGCGGCAAGCGAATCCTCCCGGGTGGCATCCCCTACGTCTACCCCGGTGATCGTGCCGCGTTCGCGACCGCACGTCACGATGTCAAATATGCTTGGCGTAGCTACTGCGATAACCCCGTCAAATACGAACAGTTTGTGGAGTCGGGGCTCGCCGCGTGGGTAGAAAGCGATCCCTACAATCTGTACCCGGGCCAACCAAGTGGATATCGCACCGAGTTACCGTGGTCGAATCTGCCGTACACACTTGCTTACAGCGACGAATACGTATGGGTCTGGTCTCAGCAGTCGCACTACCCTGCGACGCGTGAAGTGCTCAACCCGTTCTTGGCGTCGATTGCCAATCAAACCTTCAATACCGAGCAGGAGGCCGTCGATACGCTTGCGGACGACTTCGATGTCGACCCGTTACGACGCGGTTGGTATTTCGATTTCGATATGCTCGATATTGGGCGAGATCCACAAACGGGACATCTACCGGTCATGAGCACGGAGACTGTCCCCTATGTTTGGTCTCCTGATCATCGGGCCGTCCGGGTGATGGGTACGTTCATGACCGGCGTCGCGGGGACGCAAGTCGCGCAGCTTGGTCAGCAACGACGGCGCTTTGTCCACCCCTTGCGCCCGCTAAATCAGAACGAGTCGTTTCAAGCAGAATTCGACGTGAAAATTGAAAACTTGGGTACGGATCCTAACAACCCGATCGTGCTAGGACTATTCCACAACACCCAATTGATCCACCAGCAGACGTTGCATTTGCAGGTACGAGGTGCAGAGTCGATACGATTGACGCTGGCCGGCCGACAATTGCCGTTCACTCAAGATCTTGTATTGAAAAACGGGGCTTTGAAGGCCGGCAGGACCTATCGCATGACCCTCGTTCACGATGCCCCAAGTCACCGCATCGAATGTCGACTGACCGACACGACCAACCAATCGGTGGTCGTGGATTTCAGTCACGCCATTCCTAGTAACGTAGGGACCTTCGAATTCGACGAAGCCGGCGTTGCACAATGGGATGTGACCAGTACCCATACGCCGCTCGACCAGGCGTATACGTATTGGCTCGAACGGATTTCCCTCGAACGTAAGCAGTAACCCGTAGAGAGTTCATACCATGCCAGACGCCCAAAGAGATCCTTCACGACATCTACCGACCGGTTTGATCGATTGCCAGAGCCATTTGTTCAGCCCGGCGATGATCGCAGCCATGGAAAAACGGACGGTTGATCCTACTGTCTATACGCGCGAGGGGGTGCGTTACTTGCGTATGGGGGATTGGTTGCGGAAGGTGCCACCCCTTTATTTGGACGTCGATGCGAAACTTCGCACGATGGACGAAGGGGGGATTGCCATGACGGCGCTGAGTATTAACGATCCTGGCCCCGAATGGTTTGGCGACGAAGGACTTGCGATGGCGCATCTCGCCAACAACTTCGTGGCAGACATCGTACATCGGTACCCCACACGATTTTTTGGGATCTGCGTTCTTCCGTGGCAGGACGTCAAGGCGAGTCTTCACGAATTGAACCGCTGTTCCCAGGATTTGGGCATGAAGGGGTTGCTTTTATACACAAATTTGGCGGGACGGTTCGGTGACGAACCAGAATTCCGACCGATTTTTTCGCGAGCGGCGGAACTGGGGATGCCCGTACTGCTCCACCCGGCCAAGGCGATGACAACCGACGTCGTCAAAGATTTCGAAATGACCAGTTCCCTGGGGAATATGTTCGACAATACCATCGCACTCACACGCATCATCATGTCGGGCATGCTGGATCAAATTCCCAACCTCAAGCTGGTTTGCCCACACCTGGGTGGTACACTCCCTTATTTTATTGGGCGTATCGACCACCAAGTGAGCGTCCTCAAGCGGGGACCGAAGTACCTCACGAAATTGCCGAGCGAATACCTGCAGCAAATTTGGTACGATATTGTGTCACCACAACCATTGGCGATGAAATTTGCCTACGACTTTTTCGGGCCAGAGAAGTTGCTCTATTCGAGTGACCATCCCTGGGTAGAGCCTCAGCTGATTCGCGATTGCCTCTTAACCCTGAACCTGCCAGCCGAGCATGAGGCTCTTATCTTCCACAAGAACGCGCAGTTGTTATTTGGCCTTAGCAAATAGTAGCAGTAAGCTCATGCACAGTCGTTTAACCGCGACGCGTAGGAGCTTGCCGGGATCCGATATTCCATCGGAACCGATATCCCAGCGGCAAGCTCCGGAGACGAGCGCGCGAATCGGGTGCCAGATCTGGTTGTGAACAACAAGCAAGTTCGGGTAGTGACGAGGAGACGGCAGACGTTGTGGTTCCTCGCTGCATCGATCGTCGTTCAGAATAATAGGTCAAAGTGACCGCTGCCCATGACGACACTTGCTGGTTCAACCCCAATTGCATTTGTCGCCGCTGAGGAACGACCATTGACGGCCAACTGCGGACCGACGAAACTAGCTGTCGATCTTCCTACCTGGCCCCCCCCCGCCGCTGTTTGGACCTTTCGCATGCTTTTAACGACGTTACGGATGGTCATTCGCACGATTGTCCTCTGCATTTTTTGTGCAACTTGGATTCCAAGGGGGGAAATCCTCCTTAACGCGGCGGACATTGATCGCGACGCGACGCCCGCCGTCAATGTAGTCAGTAATAATGAAGTCAGCGATTCGATCGTTGACGATGTGAATGCCGACGACGAGGAAGATGATGAGTCGTCGGTGGAACCGACGACCGCTGGCGGCCTGGTAACAGCGATCGCTAACGATTCAAACACCAGCGATTCCGACCGCGTTTGGCGAATCGACGCAGTACCTCGGCTGTTCGGTAGTGCCTCTGAATGGCCTGACTGTCGGCTTGCGAGAGAAGGTGTCAACGTGCAATGGAAGGGGGTGTTACTGGTTGCGCAGGCTGGTTCCTATGTGTTCACCACGCGTCACAATTCTTTGGACCAGTTGACGATCTCGCTCAATGGAAAAGCAATACGTCTAGGGCATCCGTTTGAACTGGAGGCGGGAGAGTCGGAGCTGGTCATTGACGCTCAGCAGCGCCAACCGCCCTTTGCCTTCGAACTTTGGTGGCGGGGGCCCGGGTTTGCCGATGAACCGGTCGATGCAAGATTTTTCGGGCATCATGATCGACATCGATCGACTGTGGAAAGTTTGTTGACCTTGCATCAATCGATCGAACGGGGGGCCGTATTGGCGGAAGCGTTCGGGTGCCGGCAATGCCATTCGATCGACGTCGGTTGGTATCGAACCGATCAAATCGATATGGATTCCGAGTTATCCGGCCCACGACTGGACGACGTTGGCCATCGACTGCGTCCGGAACGCATTCGAAAATATCATTCGCCACAATCGTTCCTGGGCACTGTGCAGGACCCAGTATCCAGGACGAATCATACTGATGCATCTCGCGCGGTAATTTCCGACTATCTAATTGAGTCGAGCAACGACAAATCGAAGGCATATTCGGAAACGACAGCAGATGCAGTTCATGGCGAGCAACTTTTCCAAGAACTCGGCTGTGTCGCTTGTCATGTGACGACCCCGACGCCCGACGTGCCCGATGCAAATCCAGCCGACCGTTCGCCAGTGCCTGCAGCCGGGAACTGGAAGCATTGGAAGCTGCTAGGGCTGGCCGAATTCCTCCGCAATCCGCTTACGAGTCGACCTCACGGCCGCATGCCTCAGTTTCCATTGAATGAACAGGAGTCGGTCGATCTGGCGAGCTACTGCCTTCAGTTATCCACAGGATCAAAAGAGGGTCCGGGAACCATCCAGCCTGCGGATGCAACCACCGAAGAAGACGTAGCGACGTTGGATGCAGCTCAACGAGAATCGCGTCTGACGTCCGTTTGGAGCAACGCGCTCAAGATGAAAGGTTCTGTGCCGGGGGCGACCTATTCGGAACGACTGGCGCACGTCGCGTTACGTTCCATGGTACAACTTCAATGTGTTCATTGCCATGCATTGAACGGTCACAACCGTTTGGCGATCGTTCGGGATGCTACAGGCTTGACGGCAACATTTTCCGATGGAGCGCAACCAGCCCGCGTTCCGGTTGCCGCAATCCGATGGCGCGGCGGAGGCTCGGACATGCCCGCTCGCGGCTGTCTTTCCGCCGACGATCGGAATTCGCCGCGATTCTCGTTAAGTGATCGGGAACGCCAGGATCTGATGACCTACGTATCGCAGTCAGGAAAGGACGCGACACCATCGTCACACTCGCGTTTGCAAGTGGAATTGGCCAGCAAGAATTGTTTGCGTTGCCATAAGAACGAGGGTCACGGCGGTGCAGGACTCGCCCATTGGGGCGGCGAGACAAACCATCATCTTCCTCCCGATTTGTCGCGCGTCGCGGAACGTGTGCGATTGGAACGATTGACCGAGTGGGTGACGCAGGGGGCCGGGACACGCGCCATGCGCTCGTACGTACGCGCGAAGATGCCGGCCTATGGTCGTGAGGCAAAGCGCCTGGCGAATCTGCTCGTCGATCGTGATGGCGTCGGACAGGCATTACAGAATGGACAACAATCGTACACGGAGCAGATTCCGACCATCAACAACCCAGAAGTGAATCCGGCCTTAGTCCGGTTAGGGCAATTCTTGGTGGGGTCGAAAGCGCTTGCGTGCGCAAACTGCCACGCTCTGCACGGCAAACA
>JAQCHP010000017.1 GCA_027619595.1 Planctomycetota bacterium | reverse complement strand
AATAATTCTCCGTGCCGCCGAGCATCCACATCTTACCGCGATGTTCGACCAGACCCGCCGCCAACCGCGGCGACCATCCAGCGCTGGCGGTGACTTGTTCCCACTTCCGTCCGTCGGCGGAAGACCACACTTGATTGCTCGCCGAGTGACCGGGCAGTCGGCCTTTGAACCACCCACCCATGATCCACATTCGGTCCGCAAACGTAATATTCATCGGCAAGTCGCTGTGCACCCACGGCGCGTCTTTTTCGATCAGCACCCACGCTTTGCCTTCGCTGCTGGCCCACACATCTCGCGGAGGTTCCTCAAACGACTGAAACCAGCCACCGCTGATCCAAAGCTTCTCCTTAAAGACCCATTCGGCCTGAGAATCCCTTTCCTGCCATGCCGCTCTCCCTTCCAGATTCCAATCCGGTGCCACGCTCTCGTTATCTCGATTGGCGGAGTCTGGATTGGTGATGTCCGGCTTCGTGGGGGATGGCTCGGCGGCCGAAGCAAAAGCGGACAGCGAAAGAAGGCAGCAAACCTTGAGTGCACGATATTGCAATTCGCGAAGAAATGGGGGGCAGCTCATTTCGGATACATCTTCCTTCCGCGCGAAAGTGAATCGATAGCATCCGAACCGCTGATTGGGTACGCGCAACTTCCGAGCTTCGATCATGCCTTTGCGTCGTTAGCATAGTATATCCAATAACAGATTGAAACACGCCGCGCATCAGTGCAAAGGATAGGGATACCCACTGTGAGTTGCCGTAAGGCGAGCTGCCGACGAAAGGTGACAATCCTTCCGAAGATTGCCCAGAAAAACGCTACGGCGAGTAACTATCCTGAGCACATTCCTAAGACATCGCATAAAATCAACGTGACATTCTCAGCAACTTAACCGCGTGCGAGACGGATTTTTTTGACCGAGTATACTCGAGGCTTGGAGATGGCACGCGAGCAACGCCAACACGTTACGGGCCTACTTAACCTCAAAAGACATAACTTCGACCCCAAAAGGTGAACCAATGCGAATTTCAATTCGAAGAATCACTCCAGTTTTTTCGGCCTGTGTGTTGATCATGTTTTGCGCAACGTCATGGACGCTGGCTCAGTTAGCGACCAATCATGGCCTGAAAAAGTGGCAGCTTAACAAGGGTTGGGGCTGGGTATGGGGTGCTGATGACGAAGTCGGAAGCCTGAATGAAATGACCGATGCCAGTCGCTTGGCAGCAATGCAACTTGCGAGAACAGGCAAAGTCTTTGACCTTGGCGTCGTTTATGATCGCGATTCCTTCAAGTGGCCCGGGCACAGCCCAGGCGAGATCATCACTTTTCGTTCACCAGAGAACATAAAGCGACAAAATGATTTCCCTGCAGCCGCCTTGGACCCCCGCAAGACAACTTGGCATAGCGCTGCCGTCTTCATGAACGACAACGTAGGTACGCAAATCGATGGGTTAGCACATGCGGTCGAAGGTGATGATAACCATTGGTACAACGGTTTCAAGTCATCCGAGTGGGGAGGCAACTTTGGTCCGCGCAAATGTGACGCAACCACCATACCGCCGATCATAGCCCGCGGAGTATTGATCGATGTTGCCAGCAATCATCAAGTGCGGGCTCTACCAGCGCATTATGAGATTACAGTAAAAGATCTCAAAGAAACGTTGGCCAAGCAGCAAACGTCTCTTCGTCCCGGCGATGTCGTGTTGATTCGCACCGGCGCGATTCAGTTCTGGGGTAGCGGCGACAAAAAGATGCGTGAGCTGATCACTGCTCACGATTCAGCTGGGATCGGCCTAGAAGCAGCTCGTTGGCTAGTCGAACAGAACGGAGCCATGTTAATCGGCAGCGATACTAGTGGATTGGAAGTAGGGCCAGCGCCCGATGATGCTGCAGCCTATCAACAGAAACTTGGTTCCTTCATGCCGGTGCACAACTATTTATTGATCGAACAAGGTGTTCATGTCGGAGAGCTCCATTACTTAGAAACACTTGCGAAGGAAAAAGTCCATGAGTTTTGTTACCTATGCACCACCGCCAAGATTCGCGGCACAGCCGCCGGTTTTGCATTGCGACCGATCGCATTGAAGTAAGTGTAAAAGCGATGACATGCCAAGAAGCGACCGCAGAAGTGTTCTGACAAAATGGGTTCGAAAGACATTCGAATCGTCGCAGCACTTTATAGGTCCGCCAAACAAAACGGTGCTCATTTTGAGATAGTGGTATGAGAAGAAAAATCAACAATTCCTCCCCCTCGCCCCGTTTCCGCAAAGTCGAGGGAAGAGATCTTCGAGCGAGCACGGATCTGGCGGGATTCGGCCTAGCCGTCCTGTTCATTTACCTCACAGCACAGCCGAGCCAACAAAGAAGCCAAGTTGCAGTTCGTCCGTCGCATTCAGCCACTGCTGAGTGAAAAATGCTTAGCCTGTCACGGCCACGACGAGTCCGATATTCAGGGTCGTCTCGATATGCGATCGCTAGCCGCAATGCTTAAAGGTGACGATCCAAGATCCAAGGAGACAGTATTGATCCAAAGTGACAGTCTTTGTTTTGAGGAAAGGTGGGCGGCCTAGGGAAGATCGCTTCGACAACGGAATTACCCATTTCCACCAGGTCCCCGAGAAACAAAGACTGTCACCTTGGCTCTCCTTGTGTGTTTTTCGAATGCCAGCCTTTCGTGCAGCCATCGGATTTGCAAACCCCCTGTCTGACGGTGGCACGTGCGTGCTGTGACAAGTGCGGCAAAGACGCTGAAAGTCGGATGCTAATGCTTACTCAACCAGTCGTCCGTACATTTCCGGACGGCGGTCGGTAAAACGATTGATTGAATGCCGTCCGGGTGCGCGAACTCGTTGTTTGTCGCGAGATCTGCGCACGTCCAGGTCGGCGTAGATCAACGCCTCTTCCGATACTCCCGCAGTCGCCACGGCATGCCCGTCTGGGTCGCAGATTTTGCTGCCTCCTAAGAATTCGAATCCTCGTTCGTTACCGATTCGATTGACAGCAGCAAAATAGACGCCATTCTCCATGGCTCGTGCATGGATCACGTGACCGATGACACATTCCGCACCGGGCGGAAAATTGGTAGGTAAAATAATCAAGTCGGCACCCAGCAACGACATGACGCGCGCCGATTCCGGAAAGGCACTGTCGTAGCAGATGTTCAAGCCGACTCGGACGCCGTCGAGGTCATGAACAGCAAAGGGGCGGTCCCCTGGCGTGACAAAGTGATCGACTCCCAAATGCGGGAGATGTATCTTGCGGTAACTTGCCACCAATCCAGCAGGCCCCACCAAAGCTGCCGCATTGAACATTTTCGGACCGCCTTCGGCCGCGCAACGCTCCAGCAAGCCATATACGACGTGCAGATTGAGCCGCTGGCAAACTCGTTGCATCTGTTCGGTACTCTCACCGGGGATCGGCTCAGCGTAGGGCAATCCCTCTTCAAAGCTATCAAAGCAATATCCTGTGAGGGCACACTCCGGGAAAATTACAAGTCGCGCACTTGCCGCGGCCGCTTCCTCCATTTTGCCAATCATGTGCGCCAAATTGGCCGTCTTGTTGCCGAGTTGAATATCGATCTGTGCACCCGCGATACGGAATGTCTCAGACATACTAACCACCTTCGGAACTCAGGAACCAATCAGGCTTGCACGATCACATGATTCGTCAGCCTACCCGGCAGTCAATCATTCGGATAGAGAGGCGCACAAGATACAGGCCAATCTTCGTGGCCATGACTGTCGACAAGATTGGGAAATTTTTCAATCAGCCCGGGTGGGTGATCACTGCCCGCTGGGCTTCAATCCACGCCGAATCAGCAAACCATCTACCCGAGGATCGCGACCAATGAAGTCGCGATAGAGTTCCCCAGCCTCCTTGGTGCCGCCCTTGGAGAGTACAGAGGTACGAAACCTCTCGCCATTAGCTGACGTGAGTCCACCCTGGCGGCCTACAAATTCAAAACTGTCAGCGGCTAGAACTTCACTCCACAGATACGCGTAATAGCTGGCGGAGTAACCGCCCGACCATACATGTGCAAAATAGGCAGATTTGTATCGTGGTGGAACCATTGCAAGGTCTACGCCTTCTGCCTGAAGCACTGTGGCTTCGAAGGCCTCAACATCTTCGGGGACTTCTTCTGCACGCAGCGCATGCCAACGCAGATCGAGTAGTGCAGCAGAAAGGTATTCCAGCGTATCAAAGCCTTGATTAAATTTCCCGGCAGCAATTACCTGCCGCAGCAACTCAGCAGGCATCACTTCGCCTGACTTATGATGGCGAGCATAATTTGCTAAAACTTCAGGATGAATTGCCCAATCTTCTTGGAAGGTTGAGGGAAACTCTACGAAGTCCCGCGGTACGGACGTCCCGGCCAACGATGGGTATTCGACGTCGGAAAACAATCCATGGACCGCATGTCCCATTTCGTGAAACATCGTTGTTGCATGGTCAAAACTGATCAGAGCGGGTGCACCGTCGACGGGCTTGGGAATATTCATGACGTTGATGATGATCGGTTTCTTGCCTAATAGCCTTGATTGCTCCACAATGCTATTCATCCAAGCTCCCCCACGTTTGTTGGGTCGCGCGAAATAGTCGGCGTAGAATAGCCCAATGGGTGCACCGTCGGAACTCAGGACGTCGAAAGTTCGAACATCCGGATGATACACCGGAAGATCCTTGCGTTCTTCGAAGCGAACGCCGAACAGTTGCTTCATAGTGTAGAAAACACCATTCTTGAGCACGCTATCGAGCTCCAAATACTGGCGAACCTCGTTTTCGTTGAGACCATATCTGTCCCGTCGCACTTGATCCGCATAGTGCTCCCAGTCCCAAGGCTGAATTGCATCATCAACGCCATCGGCTCGCATCTTGGCACGGATGTCGCCGGCCTCTAAGTGCACTTTTGCCACAACGTCCGATATGAGGTTGGTCAGCATCTTACGAGCGACGTCGGGATTCTTCGCCATCTGGTTTTCCAAGGCGTAGTGTGCATGGGAAGAATAGCCCAGAATGGCAGCCTTTTCCGCACGTAGTGTTGCCAGTTTTTTGACCAGATTGCGATTGTCAACGCCTCCATTTTGCCCGAGGGCCCGGAACGCAGATGCCTCCCAAATGCGACGTCGCAATTCGCGATTGGTGAGCGGAATAAGCACGGGCTGGCGCGTCGTATTGGTAATTTGCAGCAAATACTTGCCCTCGTGACCCTTTTTCTGGGCAGCATCGGCTGCCGCAGCAATTTCGTCGTCCCCCAGGCCAGCAAGTTCGGCTTTCGTCTCCACCAGTACAGCACGCTCGGCCGTCACTGCGAGCAGATTGTTTTGAAACTCAGTGGTAGCTGAAGCTAGTTCGGCATTAATTTGCCGAATACGATTTTGTTGCTCGGCGTTGAGTTTTGCACCAGCGCGCACGAACGACCTATAGGTCTCTTTTAAAAGTTGCCGCTGCTCATCACGGAGTTGCAAAGAATCGGTCTGCTGATGCAGTTTTTCGACACGTTGAAAAAGTTGAGAATTGAGGTAAATATCGTCTGCGTGAGCAGCCAAACGGGGTGAAATCGCCAATTGTATTTTCTGTATCTCGGCATTCGTATTGGCCGCGGCTAGATTAAAAAAAACCGATTGGACGCGTGTAAAAATCTCACCGCTCCGCTCCATCATCTCCAATGTATTGGCAAAGGAAGGCTCTTCTTTATCGATGGCAACGGCCTGCATTTGCTGTTTCTGTTGCTCCATGCCAGCTTCAAACGCAGGGAGAAAATGCTCGTCGCGAATGCGACTGAAGTCTGGGGCCTCAAAAGCTAAACCGTTAACGCCCAACAACGGATTGTCCATGTGTTCCACTTGTCCCTTAACGCCGCGCTCACTTCCCCGCGCGGCTGGCGAAAATCTGGTCCACGTCGCAATGCATAATACGAGAACAGCACCGAGTCCCATGACGGGTCCTCTGGATCCGAGTAAGTCGAGGCGACTATGCGTAGGCGACGGCATTCTACGGACCCCATAAAATGAACGTAACCGTTCACTGCCCGAAAGGCTGGAAACGGCTACGAACATACACACTATCACGAATGTCGATTTCGAAATTTCCGAAAAGACTTCGTTAGCCTGCTTGGCGGAGAAATCCCTCCAACTGTTGACTACGGACAGGGTGCCGCAGCTTGCTGACGGCCTTAGCTTCAATTTGCCGCACCCGCTCGCGGGTTACTCGGAAGATTCTGCCAACTTCTTCCAGCGTGTAGGTATAGCCGTCTCCCAGCCCGTACCGTAGACGGATAATTTCTCGTTCGCGATACGTAAGTGTTTTTAGCAGGTTTTCGATCTTGTCACGCAAAACGCTGTTGGAAGCATTCCGCACCGGATTGTCGCTGGTGTGATCTTCAATGAACTCACCAAACGCACTGTCCTCACTTTCGCCAACTGGCCGATCGAGACTGACCGGATGACGCCCCATGTCCATCACGCGACGAACTTCATCGACACATAGGTTGGCCCGATCGGCAATTTCGGCACTCGACGGTTCACGCCGCAATTCCTGTTGCAGTTTCTTCTGGACGTTCCTGAGGCGGGACAGGACATCAATCATATGGACGGGGATGCGGATCGTGCGCGCCTGGTCAGCAATCGCACGGGTGATCGCCTGCCGGATCCACCACGTTGCATAGGTGGAAAACTTGAAACCGCGGCGATACTCGTATTTGTCCACGGCACGCATTAACCCGGTATTCCCTTCCTGAATCAAGTCCAAGAAGCTAAGTCCACGATTTCGATACCGTTTGGCAATAGAGACCACCAGCCGCAAGTTACCGCTCGAGAGCTGTCGCTTGACATGTTCATACATCCGGAATTCACGCTGACAACGGTCGAGTCGCAAACGCAAGCTGCGCGGGCTTTCTTGGGTTACCAGCAAAAGAGCCTTGAGCTGCTGGCGCAGTTCCTGGCGGTCCTGACTATGCATCGTGCCCGCCGGAAGATTTCGCAGGCGTTTCACCACCTCGTCAATTCGCGTCGCATAGTCTTCCATTTGTCGCAGGTACGGTTGCACTCGACGCGTACGCAGACTCATTTCCTCGACCAATTGGAGGCAACGGTGGCGCCTACGGATCAAGTTACGTCGGACTTCCAATCTTTTTTCGGCACCGGTCGATTTGCTAATCAGGAGCTGAAAATCTCGATCGTTTTCGTTCATGAGATGACGCAGCGTCCGCAAATTATGAGGCATCCGCGCCAGAACCTGCTCCTTGGTCACTCGCTCGGTCAACGAAACCTTGATCGTGCGGTCGAACGGGAGGTCACCTTGGTAAACCCGTTCCAGTGTTTCTACCGTTGCACGCATCGTGAACTGGCAGCTGAGGATCGATCGACGGAAACGCTTGCGAGTCACTTCAATCTTTTTGGCCAAAGCCACTTCTTCTTCGCGCGTCAACAGTGGAATTCCCGACATCTGCGAAAGATACATGCGGATGGGATCGCTGCTGATCTTCGAGAGTTCTTCCGGACGAAGCGGCAACGTGGGATCGAATTGAACGTCGTCGCCGGCACCTTTGGCCACCGTTGGATCGTCTTTTTTGGAAGATTGTTCGACGAGTTCAATCCCCTGCTCTTCCAACGCTAGTAGAAGGCTGTTGACCTTTTCAGGGTTGGCGTCTTCATCGGGCAGATATGCGTTAACATCGTCATAGGTCAGATAACCTTGATCGCACCCTTTTCGGACCAAAGTCGTTAGTTCGGTGTCGATATAACCCATGTTCGTATCCTCCTTGCAGCTTCGTGCGCAATACGGGAACAATTCCCCACGCATTCCGTTGGGTCGCCTTGCGGGCGACGGAGTCGCGTAGGACGACGAGGAGCTACCCTTCCGTGGGCGCTGAAATTCCTTGCCGATTTTTTTGCTGCTCACACAAACTCTTGAGCAAACGAATTTCTTCAGATTCATCCAAAGTGTCATTGTCGAGCACGCGTGTCAGCGACGTTCTTTCCTGATCGGCGCGACCTCGGTGCAACGCTGCCACCAACGCTTGCAACCGTTCTTGAGGCGAAGCCGCATTGGCCGACATGCCGTCCGAAATGGCCCTTTGCCATTTCGCTGCTGCCGCCTCATCAATTTCCACGAGTAAATTCTTCATCAGGGGCGAGTCGAAACTGGCCAACACACGGGTAAATTCGCCAATCTGTCCTTGTTCGGCGAATTCGAGATAGACATCATAGATCTCACGAGCCGGAGCAGAATGAATCTCACGTACATCAAGCTCTAAACGCAGGACGTCCATAGCCTCAGGATATTGAGTCAATAACTCCAGCAACTCACGCTCCATGGCACCAAGATCCTGCAGAAGTTGCCGACGATCCTCTGGACGCCGAGGCCGTGCTGCTGATGATGCTGGCGACTTACGACGCAGGTCATTCAGACGCTTTCGAAGGTCCTCTGCCGGCAATTGAAATTGGCGGGAAAGACGTGTCAGGATCTGCTGCTCGCGAAGCTGCATGCCCTGGCCAGTTGACGCCACGTGACGAGGAGCACGACTCATCAGCCCCAGCAACTCTTCGAGCGATTGATGAATTTGGTGCGTGTCGCGCCGCGGATCAAGACCCTGCATCACAGTGGTCATTTTGTGCTCCAAGGCATCTTTTGCCTGAGCAATTTCGGTTTCCAAGGCGATTATTCCGCGTTGATGAACAAAGTCGCACGGATCAAGGCCTTCCGGTAGCGTCACGATCCGGAGGTCAACCTGCTGTGCGACAAACAGCTCAAGAATCTCGTTCGTACGGCGTTGGCCCGCTTCGTCACCATCCAACAGCAGCACAACACGATCGCAGAATCTTCGCAAAAGCTGCAGGTGAAAGGCAGTGAGAGCAGTACCCAAAACAGCCACACCATTGAGCAACCCGGCTTGCCGAGCCGCCACAACATCCGTGTATCCCTCCATGACGACCACTTCGCCTTTTTTGCGAATGGCGTCGCGGGCGACGTCGAGACCGTAAAGCTGATGGCTTTTCGAATACAGCGGTGACTCTGGACTATTGACGTACTTCGCCGTCTGGTCGTCCGTCTTGTGCTTAGGCAAAATCCTACCACCAAACGCAATCGTTCGACCCATGGGATCGCGGATAGGAAAAACTGCACGACCGCGAAACCGATCAAAGTGCTTACCACTCCTTTGACTACGGCAGACGATCCCGACTTTTTCTAGCGCCTCTGTGGAAAATTCCGTATTCCTAGCTCGATCAACAATCCACTGCCAGGAAGCGGGGGAATAACCAATCCGATAGCGAGCAATACTGTCATGACTGATACCACGTTCTTGCAGGTATTCACGGGCCTCCTGGCCATCGCTTTGATCGACCAAGCAATCGTGAAACTGCGCCTCTGCCCAAGCACTCAAGCGGTACATCACATCCTTATCGGTACCAGCCGAATGGGACGAGGCACGAGTAGGCGCGAGAGCTATGCCGGTGATCTCGGCGAGGATCCGCAAAGCCTGACCAAACTCGACACCCTCTTGTTGCATTACGAAGCTGAAAATATCGCCCCCTAAATCACAGGGCCAGCATTTCCACGATTGCCTTTCGGGATTGACCTGCAGGCTTGGTCGCGAATCGTTATGCCACGGGCAAAGCGCCACGAAAATACGACCCTGAGGCCGTAATTCCAGATACCGACCAACCAACTCGACAATGTCAATCGACTGTCGAATCCGCTCTTTGGCATCTTGCAGCGATAGAGGTGATCCTGCGGCGTGAGACACCGATGGCTCCTGTGGTTCAAGCGGTAAGGCAAGGGTCCGCACACAGGCCACGGCGAACGATGCGATCAGATGACCTCATCGCAATTTCGCCTTACTGCCACCGGCAGCCGAACTTGCCAGCTGCACGTGCCCTCCCTAGCACAGTCGGACATTATAGCAATCTAACAGGGTAAGGTCAACGTGAAACAATGGCCCTGAACTCTGTGTTGGCTTACTATTGCTCGCCCGCGCCAGCTGATAGCATAGGAACGCAGTTGGGGTTTTGTCGACCCGGGTCTTTGATTTTCACTACCTACGCACTGTATGTATGCAGAAACAGTGCGACCGCAGGGACTGCGTCATCGGCGAAACTGCGTCATCGCAGAAACTGTGCCATCGGAGAAACACAGAGATGATCGATTTACAGGTGAATGGTTACCACGGAATTGATTTCAATGACCCGCAACTTACTCACGAGCAGTTCCGAGCGGCCTGCGAGAGCTTAATTGCTGACGGAATCACTGGCTGCTTGCCAACGATTATTACGGCAGACCTTGAGCAAATGCAAGCGTGCCTGCGCCGTATTCGCGATAGCCATCGTCAGGATGAAATCGTTCGCCAAGTTGTGATGGGCGTACATATTGAGGGACCGTTCCTGAATTCCAATCCCGGCTTTATCGGCGCGCACCCGCCACAGCACGCGCGCATCGCTAAAATCGAAGCGACACAACGCCTGCTCGACGCGGCCGGCAGTCTGACTCGCATATTCACCCTGGCGCCAGAATGTGACCCACGGGGGACCGTGACGCAATATCTGGTCGATCGCGGAATTGTCGTTGCTGCGGGACATACCGATGCAACGCTGGACGAACTTCGGCTGGGTTTGCAATGCGGGATGTCGATGTTCACCCACCTCGGGAATGGCTGCCCGTCCGAGATGCATCGGCACGACAATATCATTCAACGCGCATTGTCGCTATCGAGTCGCATGTGGGTCAGTTTGATTGCCGATGGCGCTCATTTGCCGTGGTTTGTCTTTGACAACTTTTTGTCGCGAATCAGTGTCGATCGCGTGATCGTGGTGAGTGACGCCATTTCCGCTGCCGGCTTAGGGCCAGGTACTTATCAGCTCGGAGGCACGACCGTTTCCATAGGAACCGATTTGGTTCCCTGCGCGCCTGATCGCAGCCATTTTATTGGAGCCTCGACTACGATGCGTCAAGCACATGACAATCTCGTAGGGCAGGGATACTCGGACGAGACGGCACATCGATTGTGTGTAATTAACCCGCAGCGAGTTCTCCGGCGCGAAAAGCCCACCCCCTAGTTCGTTGTTACTTTCGCCGGCGATCTTCAATCGGTCGGACGACAGGCGGCGACACGGAGCTTGGCAGAGCGACTGCGCGGATTACTATCAATTTCAAGGTCTGTCGGGGTCACCGGCTTGCGTGTCAGCACGTCCCATTGGTCCATGGCGCGAAATGCCGTCTTGACGGCTCGGTCTTCTAACGAATGAAAGCTGATAATTGCCAATCGTCCGCCCGGCACGAGACAACTCGACATGCGGCGCAAGGCAGTCTCAAGAATCTCTAGCTCGCCATTGATGGCAATCCGCAGCGCCTGAAAGGTGCGTGTGGCGGGGGGGATACGGTGGCTGTCGCGGGACGGGGGTACGGAACGCCGAATAATTTCCGCCGTTTCCTGGGCCGTCAATTTCCTACGAGAGCGGCAGGCTTCCACCAACGCTCGGGCAATGCGGCGGCTTCGGCGTTCTTCGCCATATTTGTAAATCAAATCCGCCAAATGTTCGGCACTCAAACGCTGTAAGAGACGCCACGCAGGTTCTCCACGTGTCGGATCGAAACGTAAGTCGAGCAACCCTTCCGATTGAAAACTAAATCCTCGCTCCGTATCGGCCAGCTGGTCGCTGGATAGCCCGAGGTCCAACACGATACCATCGACAGAGCCGATCTGCCGCTCGGCCAGGATCTCCGGCAGGTCTCCGTAGCTGCCATGGATCAACGTGACCGGAAGTCCCTGGGTCGTGATGGCAGCACGTTCCAAGGCCGACGGATCTCGATCGAGCCCCAGTACTTGCCCCGCTAAGCCAATTTGTCCGGCCAATGCGACGGCGTGCCCGCCACCACCTACCGTCCCATCTACGATCGTCTGCCCCGGTTGGGGTTGAAGCCACTCCACGATTTCCGACAGGAGGACTGGAAGGTGACACGAAGAGGTCATGCAAAAGTGTGGACCAGAAGAGTACAAGCCGAGAAACGCTGGGGCGTCATTGTTCCAGCGTCCGCATTATCATGGGACAACTGCGGCAAGTCCAGGTGGGGACGAATTAATCGGTATGTGGAAGACGGGCTTGCCGTGCAGCCTGGGCCGAACCCCGTTACAATCTTCAGGACGGTTCGTTTTCGTCGGGGAATTACCGCCCGGTAGGCGCGAATCGAATCTCTCCCCAGGGTCTTACTTGCCACCCCGATTTCACCCGGCTTTGAACATGAAGAACAACCAGCGGTTGATACTCGATCGTCGCCAAATCCTACAGGCGGGCCTTGCCGCAACCTGTCTAACGATCGGCTCTGCGGAGAAGTCGGCAGCTGCCAGTTCATCCGACACCGAAGAATCCCGCATCAGGAACGGTTGGATCGATGCACACGTGCATATTTGGACGCCCGATGTCCAAGCCTACCCGCTGGCAAAAGAATATGGTCCCTCGAGCTTGCAGCCACCTAGCTTTACCCCCGTCGAATTAATGACGCACGCTGCGCCTTGTGACGTAACTCGTGTCGTGCTGATTCAAATGAGTTTCTATGGTTTTGATAACAAATATATGTTGGACGTGATCGCCGAGCAGCCGAGCGTTTATCGCGGAGTTGCCGTCATTGATACAAGTCAAGATCCGCGCACAAAAATGGCGGAGTTGCGGTCTGCAGGTGTGCGTGGCTTTCGCATCGGCGATGCAAAGAGGTGGCGAGATTCCCTTGAAATGCGTACGATGTGGACCTGCGGTGCCGAGCAAGAGCTCGCCATGTGCCTACTGATCAATCCACAAGAACTGCCAGCCGTGTCCGCCATGTGCCGCGACTACCCGCGTACGCCGGTTGTCATTGATCATATTGCTCGGATCGGTGCTGAAGGTACGATCGATCCCCAAGATCTGGAAGCACTCAGTCGATTGGCTGACTTCGATCGTGTTCGAGTCAAACTTTCGGCTTTCTACGCACTGGGAGACAAACGGCCGCCCCATCGAGAATTAGGGCCGATGATCGAAAAAATGCTGTCACGATTCGGGCGAGAGCGACTCATGTGGGCCACCGATTGTCCCTACCAAGTACAAGGCAATCGCACGTATCGAGATTCGATCGATCTTATCCGCACGGAACTCGACTTCCTTTCTAATGAAGATCGCGAATGGATCCTGCGCAAGACCGCTGAAGCTCAGTTTTTCGCGTCGTAATTCTCAGTCGTAATTTCCAGTCGAGAGAGTACGATGGGAGATTCGCGAAATCCCGGATCGTTTGCAGCACGCAGCGACTCCCCAAAAACGAAACCACCCCGGTCTCCCGGGGTGGTTTGCTTGGATTTAGGTTGTAAGGCCGTCGATAGCTAAGTCGTTATCACGCACACATCCATTACCCTTGCGGTGGAATGGCGGCACTCAATAGGCCGCTCAATCACTTCCTCGGACAAGTGCGCCCGATTACCAAACTTGCTGCCACCGTCGGCATCCGATCTGGTAAAGTACCATTGAAAAGGGGTTCCAGGGATTGAGTTAAAGCACACAGGAGCTAAATGCTCCTAACAACAACACCAACCGGACGGATCTTGCATGCACGGCCCTCCACTTGGACTCAGGTAGTGACTACTCACACGCAACGAAAGCTATTTTACCAAGTTCTCGCGGATTCACCAACGGAAAAAATCGATTTATAAATTCTCCGAGAAAATAATTTTCAAAAAAGTTCAGGTCGTACGGGACAGGGAAAATTTGATGCCAATTCGGCTAGGCTTGGAACGAGCTTCCACAGCCACACGACTTAACGGCGTTCGGGTTATCGAAAGTGAATCCACGTTTGTCGAGTCCTTCGTAGAAGTCAACAGTCGTTCCGTCGAGGTAAAGCGAACTCTTGCGATCGACCACCATCTTGATTCCGTGCTGATCCGTGGCAACGTCCGCTTTTTCGTCGATGTTTGCGTCGAAGCCCAACGAGTAGGAAAAGCCACTGCAACCACCACCGGTCACACCGACTCGCAATACCGTACCCTCGCTGTATTTTTGTTCATCCATGATTCGCTTGACTTCAGTGGCGGCGCGCTCGGAAAGAATAACTCCCATGATGATCTATCTCCAATATTCAGTATTCAGTGGTAAACGACAAAAATCGGCTGCGTGCACCGACCTACGCATCTGCCATGTATTATTGCGTATAGACCCCATTTCGGGAAGCGTAATTACCCAGGATCGACTGAATCGTGTCCAGTGCCCCTGACCCTGGGCGGCAGGGCAATCGGCCTGCACGGTACGACCGGGTCGAACCGGAATGTCGTGGCGGCAGCGTTAAACTGGGTAGTCCGTAGTGGGGCGATCAAGCGGGCGGTAGCCATTACATGTGTCGCCGGCCTGGGCCTGGTTGCAGAATTTGCCATCCCTGAGTTGACCCGGGCCGCTTGGCGGGTACATTTGAATTGGTGGTGTTGCTCAACGCTGCGGACCAATTTGATGTCGGGAAGCCTGCCGATGGGTCTCACGTATTTTAAACGTTTTCAGATGCAAACGCCGCTGAAGTATTTTTCAGCCGGCTTTCCAATTCTGCCGACGGGGTACCGTGTGGCCCCCTGGAATTCCGAGCTGCTGGAGGCCCATATTGAGTGCAAGTACCAGAGTTTCTGCGGTGAAATCGACGCCAGTGTCTTTCCCTGTTTAGGGCAACTGGAAGGATGTGACCGCCTCATGCGAGAAATTTCCACACGCGAGGGTTTCTTACCGAATGCCACTTGGCTGGCCAAGTATGTGTCGCAGGACGGTACCGTGGAACCCTGTGGTACCATCCAGTCGTTGAGGGCGACTGGCGATCATGCCAGTATTCAGAACATTGGCGTTGTGCCGCGACATCGCGGTCTGGGGATCGGTTCGACCCTCCTGCTACTGGCTCTCAAAGGATTTCAGGAATTGGGGCTACGCTACGCCAACCTGGAAGTAACTGCCGAAAACGTCGACGCCGTTCGACTTTATCAGCGGTACGGGTTTCGCACCGTACGTACCGTATACAAAGCGGTTGAAGTTGCCTACTCTTGAGACGTCGACTGCAATAGAAACTGCCATAGACTCGGAGCCGATTCCATTCGTCGGCCGGCAGGGATAAGTGTAGTTTCGACAGAAGTGTTTCGACAGAGTTGTATTGTCGAGATTGTAGTGTCGAGTTGCGTATCGCTGCTCCCTTGGCCGTACCTTACAACCCTTTGCGCTGTTCCATGGCAGATTCTTCACCGGCGGCTGATTCATCACCCATTGTTTCGAGGCTTGAGCGGTCCGACAACATTCAGGTGCATGAGCTTGCCAATGGGATGGTCGTGTTGGCCGAGAGCATGGATTGGCTCGAATCGGTCTCGTTTTGCCTGTTACTGCCGGCGGGATGCGTCTTGGATCCCGGGGATCGATTAGGGCTGAGTAATTTCGCCTGTGAAATGGTGCAACGGGGATGTGGTTCCCGTGATAGTCGTCAGTTTATCGAGGAGTTAGATGGCCTGGGGGTCGAACGATCGTGTGGTGTTTCGTCATCCCATACGACCTACGGCGCGGCGATGCCCTTCGAGCGACTGCCGGCGGCACTGGCAATCTACGCCGATTTGGTGCGACGTCCCCACTTACCCGCGGACCAATTTGAAGACGGCCGTCAGGTTTGCCTACAGGAGTTACGTGCCCTGGAGGATGATTTGGCTCAGCGCGTCATGCTGGAACTCCGTCGGTGCCAATATCCATCCCCTTGGGGGCGTCCCAGCACAGGCGACCTAGCAGGGGTCATGGCTGCCAAGTTGGACGATGTGCAGGCTTTTTTTGCACAACATTACCAGCCACGCGGTGCGGTGCTCGCTGTAGCGGGCAAATTTTCTTGGCCCGATTTACGGTCTTTGACCGAGCGACTGTTTGGTGACTGGACGCCCCGGGATTCGCCGCCACTGGTGAGCGGAGCCCGCGGCGAGACCCACGTACACTTGCCTCACGATTCAGCGCAAACGCAAATCGCGGTGAGTTACGATTCCGTACCGTATTCGCATCCGGACTATTACGAAGCCCGTGGAGCCGTGGGTGTGTTGAGCGATGGCATGAGTTCCCGTCTGTTCACCGAAGTACGTGAAAATCGGGGGCTCGCTTACAGCGTCTTTGCGTCGTGTCATTCCTTGAGGGACCGCGGCGCAGTAATGTGCTATGCCGGAACGAGCACCGAACTGGCGCAGCAAACGCTGGACGTGTTGCTGTATGAACTACGCCGCCTCCGCGAGGGGATTCAGCCCGAAGAATTGAGGCGGTTGAAGGCCAGAATCAAGAGCAATCTCATCATGCAACAAGAGTCCTCGTCGTCCCGCGCTGGGTCGATCGCGGGAGATTGGTTTCATTTGCAATCGGTGCGGACCCTGCAGGAAATCGGTAGAAAAGTCGACGCGTTATCCTGCGATAGCATCAATGCCTATCTCGCTGGAAATGCACCTCAAGGATTTACCGTCGTCACCCTGGGGGCACAACCGTTGGAGATACCCAATGGAGTTTCGTAATTCCCGGCTGGAAAACGGCCTCGAAATCGTCGCCGAATGTAATCCACACGCCTATTCAACCTCGCTGGCCTTTTTTGTGCGGGCCGGAGCGCGGGACGAACCCGAGTCGGTGTCGGGAGTGAGTCATTTTCTGGAGCACATGGTCTTCAAGGGCACGCCCACCCGTTCGGCGGCCGATGTTAATCTTGAGCTGGACGAACTAGGTGCAAATTCGAATGCCTATACCAGCGAAGAGCAAACTGTCTATTACGCTACGGTGCTGCCCGAATTGCAGTCGCAAACTACCCAGTTGCTGGCCGATATCATGCGTCCGGAACTGCGAGATTCGGATTTCGAAACCGAAAAAAAAGTGATTATCGAAGAAATTCGCAAGTACGATGATCAGCCGCCTTACGGCGCACATGAAAAATGTATGGCGCTGTTTTTTCAAGGTCACCCGTTGGCCAATAGCATTTTGGGGACCGAGAAGTCGGTCGGAGCGCTTACCGTCGCCCAGATGCGAGACTACTTCCGCGCTCGATATAGCCCTTCAAATATCGTGTTCGCCGCCGCAGGCCGAGTCGATTTCGATCGACTCGAACGCGATTTGGAAAAATGGTGCGGAACTTGGGAGCCATTCATCACCCAACGGTCCGCTTCGTCGGCTCGACATCTTTGCGCGTCACGACAAGAACGACGCGAACAAGCCACGCAGCAATATATCATTCAAATTGGCGCCGCACCCGATGCAACCGATCCGCAGCGCTATGCCAATCGATTGCTGACGATGATTGTAGGTGATGATACCAGTAGTCGGCTTTACTGGGATTTAGTCGACTCGGGACGCGCAGAATACGCCGGCATCTCTTCGCACGAATTCCAAGGTGCTGGGATGAATATGAGCTATCTTTGTTGTGAACCCGACGATGCCTCCGAAAATCTACAGCGGGTGTTGGATGTACAGCGGCAAGTAGAAAGCGAATTTGTGACGGCGGAAGAACTCGAACTGGCAAAAAACAAGGCGTGTTCGCATGTGGTGCTCCGCGCCGAACGACCTTCCAGTCGGATGTTTTCTGTTGGCAATGGCTGGATCCAGCGTCGCTCGTATCTGACGGTCGCGGAGACAGTCGCGCGCTACCGCGCCGTGACCTTGGACGATGTCCATCGTGTGATCGAAAGGTATGGCCTCAGCCGTAACGCAACTTGCGCGGTAGGGCCGCGAGACGATCTTGTGATCCCGCCCGTGACGGACACCTAAGATCGAACGTTTCGCGCGGTTGTACCGCGCCCCGTCACTTGCCAAATCCCGTCAAGATTCTCCAATCGGGAATCTGTTGCGAATCGTCGTAGCCCATTCCTTCGGCTTCGTATTGAGGGAGCGTGCTGGCGCTCGTCGACATGAGCGTAGGCACATATTGCTATCACTTTTCTCGGCTCTGGGTACAGGAATCGACGCTATGTTGCGAAGTGTCTACGGGTCCGTCGTGTTGGCATTCGCGATCATTGTAGCGCAACAGGGGAGTCTGAGTGCGTACACAAATGGTCGCCCACTGTTGTGGCCCGCGCGACTTGTCGGCTATGGTTGGAGCGATGGTTATCATGCTCAGCCCGCTGCACAACCCACCTCGAGCGGACGTGGATGGTGGCCTGGACGAAACGGAGGCGTCACCGGACCGAGATATGGAAATCCCGGGCAATGGGCTGGTCCGACGGGATGGCCTGGTCCAACGGGATACACCGTACCGCTCCACACAGTGCCTGGTATCGCCACGCCAGGAAATCCCGCTGAGTCACTCCCCACGCCCGCGCACCCATCGAGCCCGGCACCGTCGACCGTAGGTCCAAGTGCCCTGCGAAAATTCGATACGCGTCGCTAACGGAAATCTGCCGGTTCGTCGGCCACACGATCGACGATCGCATCACGGCTCGTTCAGTTGATCCAACTCCCGTTGGAATCCCCCGGACAAAATCGGGAATCGGCACCATGTTTTTGGATCGAGATTCTCGTCATCCAAGTGAAAAGACGGCGCAAATCGTTCCCGTTTCCATTGATTGCGGGACCAGAGCTGAAAGAATTTCGTCACCCAAGTTTTTAATTCGTGCGGAGTCGCCTGAGGATAATCGGCCTGCAATTGGCGGAGGACCTCTGCTGGACCACGCTTGTCCCGGACTGCGGATCGCTCGATGGAATCGAGTACCTCATACGGCATCAGGTCCGACTCGTCAGTTTGCCCCTTCGATTGCGGACGAAGTTCCGCTGTGGGCGCCTGCTCATTGACATGCCGTAAGCCAGGAATCGGGTGTCCGGCTGCTGGGCCATCGGTTTCCATCCATTGGAGCCACTCTCTCAGAAACGCCTTGTCAATTCCCGCGATCGGCGCAAGCCCCCCGCAAGTGTCTCCATCCATTGTGGCATACCCCACGGCTGCTTCCGACCGATTGCTCGTTGCTAACAGCAGGGCTCCCGACAAATTGGCGAGCATCCAGACACTCGGGGCACGGACCCGCGCTTGGATGTTTTGTAAGGCGACGTCGTCCTGTTCCCAAGTCAAGCTGCGATCAACAGCCTTGGAAATCATGTTCGTATAAGCTTCGACCAGGGGATCCACATCCAGCTGCAAGAACTTCGCCTGAATTCCGCGGGCGACCTCCTGCGCTGCGTGCAGTGTGACCTTGGAGCTATTCCGAGTTGATTGGTAAACGCACGTGAGCAATTGCGACTTGAATTCTGCGATCGACTGACAGGCGGCGACGACAGGGTCGTAGTCCAGTTTATTCTTGAACCCTTGGAGCCCCAATTCCGCTACGGAAGCATCAATCATGTTTGCGACGAGGCACGATACGGCGGCCGAATCGGCCCCACCGCTCAGCGAAACAACAAAGCCGCGTGAGCGACTCTTGCGGAGATAGTCGAATAGTCCCAGCGATACTGCTTGAGTAAATTCTTCGTACTTGCTCGTCGCATCTTCCGCTGACTGGCTATGAGTGGGCGTAGCCGGAGGAGATATCTCCGGAAATGAAAACTCTGCCGATATGACGCCCACGGATGCAGCAGTTGGGTCAGCTCGATGGCTATGGGTTCGTATCTTCTGTGTACGGATCAAATCGATGTCGACCGCCTCATGAATAAGCTCTACATCGGCGTAGGAGAACCGCCGCCCTGTTACCAGCATTTGGCCGCACGACGCAATCATCGAGTCGCCGTCAAAAATGGCCCTTCCTGCCTCGTTGCCGAGCAGATTTGCATAGGCGTAGGCCACATGAAACGCGCGAGATCCATCCAAGACAAATCGACGGCGAACTTGATGTTTTCCAAAGGCAAAATGACTGGCGCTGGGGTTTAGCAAGACATCCACGCCGCGACGGGCGAGATCGACTCCGGGCCGGTTGGCGACCCACGCGTCCTCGCAAATCTCAAACCCAATTCGGACTCCTCCACAATCGAAGACGAGATCTCCGAGCGGAGCGGTGAGTTCATCACGAATCCAGTTGACTGCGACTCCGTTCGGCCAAGGTTTGAACCAACGCGGTTCGTAATGCAGTCCTTCGCCGGCCAAATTTTGCTTGGCGACGAACCCTAAAATCTTTCCGTCGGCCGCCAGTCCAGCCGCGTTATAGAGACCCCCACGGAATTCTAAGGGCAGACCGAATGAGACCACCATACCGCGAGTCTCTGGCAAAAGCTCCTGCACAACACATAATGCTTCGTGTTGAACTGCCGGCGAAAGGAAGGCATCCTCGCAACCATACCCTGTCACACACAGTTCGGGTAAACAAAGTACGTGCGCGCCGGCCTGACGTGCCATCTGGATTGCCGTGCGAATGTTTTTGCTATTCTGATCCCATGCCAGTGGCGTTTGATTCAGGACAGCGGCGGCAATTCGTATCCATTTCACAGACCAGGGATCCTTCTTTTCGACCGATCGGCGCGGTCGGTAGTAACATCCGTTATGGTGCAAGTTCGCAGGAAGCCCACGCCAACTGCCTCAGGCAAGTATACTACGAAGGCTTCGCGATTGGAGGTTGGGACCACTTACTTGAGCCGATGGAGTCCGCGGTGAAGTCGTTCGTCGTTCACATGCTTAAACGCCGGCGGGAATAATCGGCACAATCGAACAAGCTGTGACGAACTGCACTGCAGGATCGCGGCGGCAGCGGCCGGTTGGTACTCGGTCTGTGCAAGGATGTCCAAAACCTCCGCCAACAGCAGCGGAAAGTCTTGGTGCTCCGGGTTAACACGGAGCGGACCCTGCTTGACACGAGCCAACCATTCCGGGCTAGGAACCGCCGATCCGTGACGGTCCGTTCGCAATTTGACGGCGAGCGTCAGTCGTAGGCGAAAGATGGCCTGATCACGGTTAGCCTGTTGGCTCCTCCGTTCGTTGGCCTCAGCCGACAGACCCGATTCGCGGTGCGTTAGGATGACGGCGGTTTCCACCTTATTTCGATGTTGGCCCCCGGGCCCCGACCGTCGATCAAATCGCTGGTCGCAGGCCGCCAGTAGCTCTGGTTCGGTGAGGCTGGACGGGTGAATCGGCACAATCCTATTTCCGTATCGAGCGAGAGAACGGAATACAACGAGGCGGGGTTACTTCCGTCGCCAATAGCGGTCAAAATTGAACATGCCTTCACGCACCGTCCTACTCCCGGTGGATAGTACCAGTCGTCAGCCAGACACCAACCAGCGACTTGTGGTTCCGCGATGGACCGATTTTGGGCTGCCTAGTTATAGCTATGTCCCGGGTCTTTGGCCTCGCCCAGCAAATCACGGCACATGCACTCCATGGATTGCTGGTACACCGAACACAACCACCTTTGATCCGGAAAACTGGCAAGCCTGTACAGCGTATCTTGCCGGCATCGACTTGTTCAATGCCGGATACTACTGGGAAGCACACGAAGCCTGGGAGTTGGTTTGGATTCAAGCAGGTCGGACGACATGCGCAGCCCGCTTCATACAGGGGCTGATCAAGTTGGCGGCCTGTGGTGTCAAGGCGCGCGAAGGAGTCGTCGAAGGCGTGCGGCGACACGCTCGACGCTCTGCCGAGCTCTGGGACATCTGTAAATTTGCTCCTGCTGCCGGCGGATTGGAACTCGAAGAGCTCCGACAAGCATCCCAATGGTTGTTGCAGAACGCCGAGGCCACCGTCGCCTGTGACCCCGTCCCCGTTCTGGCCGCCCTGCCATTGCGCTTATGGCCACGTGAATCCGCTGGTTTCAGGGTCGAAAGTCCCTAATTGGATAGTATCGCGACATTGAATGACCGCTTGTTGAATTGGTTCGGTCGAGTGAAGATGCATGAACGGCCTTGTCGGTGGCAAGACGGACGAGGCCTGCCTTCGGGGGGCGTGTTGAATAACGCTGATGTCGTGTGCCGAAATCGCTGACGGAAAAGTTATTCGTCTCCATACGTAAGCGGGGTGTGGTGAGCACAACGCGTGAGATTTGTCGACTACGGTTCCGGAAAAGGGCGTGCCATGTTGGTCGCCTCGGAATTTCCTTTTGACGTCATTTGCGGCGTAGAGTTTTCTCAAGATCTACATGCCATTGCTCAAGAGAATATCCGTCGATACCGGAACCCGAAACAGGTTTGTCGCGATATTAAATCGGTCTACGGCGACGCAATCGAATTTGCCCCTGCAGAATTGTCCACGCTTCACATTTTCTATTCGCCGTTCAGACAGAATGTCATGCAGTCCGTGTGCAAAAATATCGCGAGTTCCCTGAGCCATCTGCCTCGAGAGTCGATGATATTGTTCTACGGACTGCACGTCGAGACAATCGATGCGCTCGGATGGCCTCGCTACGAGATTCAAGTGCCACGGGACTTCGGTGCATCAGGGAAATATAAAGCAATCGTGTACAAGCATTCGCCAAAGAGTTGACCGAGTATGCGCATCCATTGATTGCGACTGAGAGGACCTTACCGAACAGATTCTTGCCCGACAGTATTTCACCGCATGGTGAATCCCGCGTCGGAGGCAGTTCATTTCGCATTTATTGGCTGATGGATCGTCAACTGGGTGGAGTTGGGTCGGTAGGCGACGGCGATTTTAACGTTGGTTCGGGTGCCAATGGGACTGTAGTCGCAACGGAATGGGCAGCGTTCGTTACGGAAATGACGGAGGCAACTTTGACCGGTGGCAATTGGCCGTCGGGCGTTGCGGCTGCTTCGATTTCCGATATTTCGCTGCGCAGCATATTCAGTAGCGCTTGCAGGAAGGACACCACCATAGGCCCCACGATAAGGCCCACCGGTCCGAGTGTTTGGACACCTCCTAAAACGCTCAGGAGTGCCAACAGCGGATGGAGTCGAGACTGGCCCTGGAGAATGTAAGGCTTTATCAGGTTGTCCACCGTGCTTACCACACTCGCACAATAAAGTGCCAGCCCCGCGCCGGCGACGATGCGCTGTTCGACAAATACTAACCAGAGGCAAACGGGTACCCACACGACAGAGGCTCCGACAAAAGGAACCAACGCCAGGACGGTGGTCATCAACGTCATCAAGACAGTCTTTTCCACCCCGGCCACAAAATATCCGATCGCGGCCAAGATCCCCTGCGCCAGTGCCGACAAGAGCGTCGCCATCACAACGGCACGACTGACAGTGTCGAATTCGCGAAGCAACTCCGCTTCGTACCGGTCATCCAACGGCGACAGTCGCATCGCGGCTCGAATCATGGCGGAACCATCGGCTAGAAAATAAAACATGGCTATCGTCATGATACCCGCACCTACCAGTAGCTGCACCATCATCGATGTTGCCTGCCCAGTGATCGACGGCAGCCAGTTTTGTAGTTGGTCTCGTCCCGCCAGTACCCACGATTCGATTTGAGACTTGCTTGGGTTGACAGCCTGCACGATGGGACCGCGAAGTGAACTGCCGAGAAGGATCGACTGGATCGTTTGAAATCGTGCCTCGGCTTCCACAATAGCAACGCGATAGCCAGTGGTGTCTTGTTGGACGATGGCGTCTTGCATCGTCGAGCAAAGCTTCTCCAACTGTTGCAAATTATCGTTGAACTGCTTCAGGACTGTCGGGTTGCGCAGCAATTGCACAACCCGGGAGGCTTCCGATTTTTCCCAAGTGATTTCCGGATGATCATTGTCGTTGTATAACGGATCGACATATAAGTTGACGTCCGAAACAGGCGATGCCCATGCGAACCAACTGCGAGTTTCGTGTTCCGGATTTGCCGGTAACAACTGTTTTACTCGAGCCAATTCCTCCTTCATGCGTCGGTCCAGCTCATTGACGTGAGGGCAAAATGCTTTGTCGAGAGTCGATAGCGGTAGCCCAACCTGATCGCGAATTGCATCGTTGTGAATGCGTTGGAATTCCGCTTGGATCTGCTGTATGGTGGGGGCGAATGGGATGCTTAGTCCGGCATTGTCCAGTAGGTCTTTGAGTTTTTGGTCGATCTGGTCCTTGTCCTTAGCCAGATTGGCCAACGTCTGCTGGGCGTCAAACAACGCGAGACCAAGGACTCCGGCAACCGGCAGCAGAACAACCATGAGAATGAACCCTGTTGTCAATCCCGCGGCAAGCGTGGAGCGACCTCCACAAGTCTGCAGGAAACGACGATGGATCGGATGAAACAGGGCCGCCAGAAGTGCCGCCAAGAACAGCGGCAGAAGAAAACCTGACATTACGCGGTATGACAGCACCCCCATAATAGCGATGACAGCCAGCAAAGCAGCCAGTGAGACATACCGAGTCATCGTCCGTTCTCCGTTAAAATCGTGGGGACATCGCCAGGTGACAATATCGATCATTCGAGCATTCTTCACAAGTTCGCCTTGTGAAAGGAATTGGGATGCAGGACAATGCGGGTCGACAACGAAACCTGCTCCCCCCGCGTCCAAGAGGCCCAGCCGGGCAACGCGAAAACGTGCACGCACACGACGACCAACTTGATTCGCCCGTTGAACGTACCGCCGGGGAACGTGCCGCTTTCAATTCCCGTTCGGGCACACCACGCTCGCGGTTCAGTTGGTTTTCGCTCTGCAAACTCGCCTTGGCGGTGGTTGTTTGTACGTTCGTAGTCCGTTCGCTGGGCACGGCTTGGAGAGATCTTGAAACCAAGGGGGTGACTTGGTCGGGGATTCGCTGGCAATGGGTGGGAGCGTCGCTGATTGCTTATTTGGCCGGAATGCTACCCATGGGAGTGTTTTGGTATCGCGTGCTGTGGGCGGTCGGTGAACAGCCGACCTTTTTCCGTACCTTGCAAGCATATTACATCAGTCATTTGGGCAAGTACGTGCCCGGAAAAGTCACGGTCGTACTTTTACGCATGTCGGTATTACAGGGGCAGTGTCATAGCATTCGACTCGTAACCTTGAGCGTATTCGTGGAGACGCTCACCATGATGGCCGTAGGGGCAGCGTGCGGAGCGATATTCTCGTTGTCACTTTGGTATGCCGACCCACACCACAATTTGTCGATGCTGGCCGTCGCCGTAGCACTGTTAGCAATCGCTGGAATCCCCACGGCGCCGCCCTTATTACGAATCGTATTGCATATTCTCACTCGCGTTAAAAATCGTTCGACGGCACCCGAGAAGTCGATCGATGCGTTGAACGGACGCCTGATCGGGCTCGGATGGCTGATGAATCTTCCGGGCTGGTTCCTCTTGGGGATTAGTTTTTGGGCGGCGCTCCGCTCATTACCAATTCCCGAAGTCGAGAATATTTCATTTGTATTACTTCCCAGACTTACGGCATCGGTCGGGCTGAGCGTCGTAGCAGGATTTGTATCGCTACTGCCCGGTGGAGCCTTTGTGCGCGAATGGGTCTTGCAAGAACTCATGTCACCAGCCGTAGGAACCTCGGCCGCGATCATCGCCGCCATTTGGTTGCGGTTGATTTGGCTGGGTGCTGAGGCAGGCATTGCGGCTGCCATGGCGGCAAGCAGACTGTGGCACTTATCGCTCAAAGCGGCTCATCCTCGACCTGCGTCCCGCACCTCATCGTTTCGCTGATCCCCTGACTCCCTTTGATCCATGTGAGCACGACATCGTGATGCTGTCACTTGTAATTCCGGTGTTTAACGAGGCCGATAGTTTGGTCGACCTGCACCGCGAAATTGACGCTGTAGCTCAACAAAACGGATACGATGTCGAGATCCTATTTGTCGATGATGGATCGCGTGACGCTTCGTGGGAGATCATCACAAGAATCGCAGCCACAGATGTGCGAGTCGGCGGGATCCGTTTTCGCCGCAATTTTGGCAAAGCCGCCGCGTTGAGTGCGGGTTTTCAGAATGCCGTCGGAGAAATTATCATCACTCTGGACGCCGATTTGCAGGATGATCCGGCAGAAATCCCTCGCTTTTTACAACGTTTGAACCAGGGTGCCGATGTGGTGAGTGGATGGAAACGCGCCCGCCACGATCCTTGGCACAAGGTTGGGCCATCACGAGTCTTCAATTGGATGGTAAGTTGGCTAACCGGTGTCCACCTGCATGACCACAATTGTGGCTTCAAAAGCTACCGAGCTGAAGCACTCCAGGGCTTAAATCTTTACGGCGAACTGCACCGTTTTATTCCCGTGCTGGCAGCAGCGCAAGGATGGCGTATCGGTGAGATTGAAGTGCACCATCGACGTCGACAATTTGGTGTGTCGAAATACGGACTCTTGAGGATCCCCAAGGGCTTTCTTGATCTGATGACGGTTAAATTAATCACCGGATATGGTAACCGACCACAACACTTGTTTGGCGCATTCGGGATGCTGTGCTTTGTTATAGGTACTGTGGGCGTTATGGGATTGACCGTGGCATGGCTTATTACGCGTCTTCCCGGGTGGGAGCATCCTCTGCATCTACATGAACGTGCAATCTTTTACTACTCACTGGCTGCGATGTTACTCGGCGGCCAATTCATGTCCGTGGGATTCTTGGCCGAACTCGTGACATCGCTCAATTGGTCTAAAACGCGTCTCTATTCCGTTTCGGAACGGGTAGGCAAAAATCCAGAAAAGACGAGTTCCGGAAATTAAGGATCCAAGTGTCTTGAATTCTCCACAATGGCGACTAGCGATATATTGTCTTTTGATTGGTTCAGCCCTTGCCGGTGCATCGGGCCGCATTATGTCCATCACGGCCCGCGATCAGCAAACGCCGTTTCTCAGTGCTAACGATCGCAGTCGCTGGTCGACCGTGGTTGCGTTGGTCGACGACGGCACGTACGTGATTGATCGGTTTCAGGCGAACGGAAGTTGGCAAACAATCGACAAGGTACGGCACTCTGACCGGGATGGGGTACCCCATTTTTATTCAAGTAAGCCCCCCCTCTTGCCAACCATCGCGGCGGGCGGATATTGGCTCATTCAGCGTGTCACTGGACTTCGTCTGGAAGAACATCCATTCATACTGGGTCGAGCACTGATCTGGTTGACAAATATACCTGCGCTCACGGTCTATCTCGTCGTCTTAGCCTATCTCGTCGAAAGGTGGGGCCAGACCGACTGGGGACGGGTCTTTGTTGTTACGGCTGGCTGTTGGGCGACCTTCCTCACGACGTTTGCGGTTACGTTCAACAATCACTTGCCGGCAGCAGTATGTGTGATGGTGACACTCTATTGCCTGTGGCGGATTCGAGATGGTAGCGATACCCGATGGGTTTGGATTCTGGCAGGTTGCAGTTCGGCTTTTGCGGTTGCGTGCGAATTGCCAGCCCTCGCATTCTTCTGCTTGATCGTAGGCTGGCTGGGCTGGCACCAGCTGCGCAATTTGGTGTTCTACTTCCTGCCAGCGGCCTTACTGATCGCCGTGGCCTTTTTTGTCACCAATTTTATTGCCCACGGCGACTGGCGCGTCGCCTACAGCCATCGCGAATGGTACGATTATCCAGGATCGTATTGGACCGGGGCGCGTAGCGGCCCAGATCGTGGCGAACCATCTCAACTTGTGTACCTTTTCCACGTATTGATAGGTCATCACGGTCTATTCACGTTGACGCCAATTTGGTGCATTTCGGCCTGGGGCATACGGCTTGGACTCCGGTCGCAAGAGGATATCCTGTTGAGATGGATCTCCGCTGTCACTTTGACTTTGGCCATCGTGTGCGTTGGGTTCTATGTCACTCGTCCTGAAATTGACCGTAACTACGGAGGCGTCACGTGTGGTCTGCGTTGGTTGTTTTGGCTCACACCGCTGGCGCTGGTGAGCATGATTCGAGGGGTCGACGTACTGGCGTCGTCTTCACGTTCCCGTCTCGTGTGTGCAATTTTCCTTATAATATCGACGTTCTCGGCTGCCTACGGTTGGCCCAATCCATGGGTGAATCCATGGCCCTACAGTTACGGTGTCGCGCAGGGCTGGATTGCGAAGTGATCTGTTGCGAACATTTGCGGATCTAACTTGTCAGGATAAATCAGCATGAACTCCGTCGATCACGATCGTTCGCTAGGCGGTTTGCGCGTGGGAATGGTCGGCCTGGGCATGATCTTTAGCGATACCTACGAGCCTTTTTTTGAGACGGTATGGCGTCGGCCCATCTACGACCGAGCCCACGGAGTGTGCGAAGTTACGTTGGCGGCAGTGGCCAGCCGGACGGGCAGTCGCGTGGAGGCCTGTCGCCAAAAATTGGCAGGTAGGTTACCGGATTTTTCCAGCTATTGTGGGGAAAATTCCGTGGATGATCTGTTGCGACATCCGGTGGACGTGGTTTGCGTGGCGACCCCTGATGACCGACATTTTGACATCGCCCTGCGAGCCCTTCGTGCCGGAAAACATGTACTTATCGAAAAGCCATCCGTACTTGAGTTGTCACAACTCGATGAACTTGTCGCCGTAGCCCAATCAAACAAAGTGTTAGCCAAAGTTGTCTATCACAAGCTGCTGGATCCCGATCATAAGCGGCTCAGGACGCTGGTCATGAACGGAAGCCTGAGGCATGTCAATCACGGTTACTGCTCGTTATTGGAACCCAAATCGATTTCATCCAATCAATTTTCCGAATGGATTCAGGGACGCAACCCGGGAACCTACGTCGCCGTTCACTACATTAAACTGATTGATTTCACGTTCGGTGGGAAGCTGTTGAGCGTCCAGTGTTCAGGGCAACGCGGGATTGTTGGACCTGCTACCGGCAATACGTGGGACTCGACACAGCTGAGACTCAACTACCGATACGAATCGGGACGAGACGCGACGTTTGATATCCATACGAGTTGGGTCACGCCAAATAATTTCCCTGGCTATGTGGAACAGGAGGTGCAATTTCGCTTCGACAACGGAGTGTGGCTGGCGCATGGCCGGCGTCGCGGAGTCGAATGTACCATCGAAGATCGTACTCCAACCGATTTTAAGATCTCGCTGAACAACCACTACAGCGCTGCATTTCTGGAACCCTGGAACGAGACAACGCGACGTGGGTACGGTGTGGAAGCGATCGAACAGTTCATGCGTGAAGTTGCCTATGTGGAGCACGGTGGCAGTGCATCCGACCGAAACAGCCGACTAAAATCGATGGCCGAACGCAACTATAATGAACTCGCCAGTGACCGACAGGTCGTAGCAGCCGTGCAGGCCATGGAGAGCCTGCTGACCGCTCACGCACAGGGGTACCCGGATGGCGTTGTGCGAGTAAATGATTCACACGGTGGTCTATCGCTTTACCTACCAGGTAAGTCCGAACCGCATCCGTTGTATGCTGGACAAGTTTGACGCGATGATTCGAAACGACGACAATCAACGGGGCACTGGGATGTCACCACTGGGATGTCAAATCGGGTCTAAGCGAGTTACGGTGCTGAAACCCAAAAGGACGGTGAGGCCAACATGAAAACTGCAAAGACTCCTGCGATTCAGCCTGAAGCAGTACTGCCATTCTTCTTTGGAGAAGACGAGTCCAATCGCATTCGGGTGGAGACGTCGAAGATTGAGCCACGGGCACTGCGTACGTATACACCAAGTTTGGCTGTGATCGAGAAAAGTGAAGGGTGCTACCACTACACCGCAGACGGTCGAAAATTAGCCGATTTTACGTCGGGTGTCCTCGTCACCAATCTCGGTCACTATCCGCAACGATGGTGGCAGCGAGTGCTCAATTATATGGGGTTATCATCGCCCAACGGTGATGCCCCGTTCTTGCGTGGTGTACCGCTCAATGCTTACAACGCGATCACGCATTTAGAATGCGAAGCCACCACGCGATTGCTCAAGAGTCTGCGTGCAGAAGTGGGTGGACAGCGTTTAGAACAGGTCATGTGGGCGGCCAGCGGTAGTGAGGCGGTGCAGAAAGCATTGTGGGCGGCCTTGGAATTCCGGAAGGGATCTGACATCATCCTGGCGACACGACACGGATTTCACGGCAAGAAGGGACTGTCAGGTGCCGTGACAGGCAGCGAGCAAGATCGTGAGCGTGACCCGCGAGTACGGTTTATTGACTTTCCACGAGACGCTTGCAATTCCTGGCAACGTCGGCAACGGCCCTTGGACTTGACGTCCCACCGTCGCGAGCTGGACAGCCTCGTCCATACCTACGGTCAACGTCTGTGTTGCCTCATTACCGAACCGTATCTGGGAGGGGGTGGTTCGTACCATCCCCAGATAGAGTACTTGCAGCTACTGCAGGAATTTTGTCGAACGCACGATCTTGTGTTTATTTTGGACGAGGTCCAGGCGAACTTTGGCCGAACGGGTTCCATGTACGCGTATACGACTTATGGAGTGGAACCCGACATCGTTGTTTTGGGTAAAGGCATGGGGAATGGAATTCCGGTAAATGCGGCCGTTGCACGCGCCGATATTTTTCAAGCACTAAAGTATGGAGAAGGTTCCGATACTTGGAGCGCCCATCCACTAGGATGTGCGGCCGTTTTGGCGACTCTCGACGAATTCGAATCGGCCCCCGTCGTGGACCGCTCCCATGCGCTTTCCGCGGTGCTGCACCGTGGATTGTCACGATTGACGGAATTACCCACGATTTCTGCCGTACGTGGTGAGGGCACTGTGTGGGGCGTGGAATGCGTTGGCACGTCGTCGGCAACAGCGGCAGAAGTGGCCCGGAGAATTGTCGAGGGCTGTTACCTTGGCGATAGCCATGGGCACAGCCTTCACTTGTTAGGCCCGTTGGCTGGCAAGGTACTACGTGTCGCGCCGCCACTTGTCATGCCGTGTGACGAGGCCGAAACCTACCTGCAAGCGATGTACGAAATCATTGCATCTCAGATCGATGCCTGACGTCGATTGATGAGTCTCACCGCAGAGTTCGATGGACGGACGCGTCGTTCGTTGCTCGGATGTCAGGCCACGTGTCAACGCAAACGAATGGACCTTTAGCCCATGCTAACTCAACCATTGCCTGTAGCTCGTATAGCCTCCCGAGAGGTTGCGAGCTGAAAACCCTCGCTGCCGAAGAATCGTGGTGGCGAGATAACCGCGCATTCCTACTTGGCAGTAGCAAACAACAGGTCGCTGGTTTTCAATTTCAGGCAACCGACGTCGTAGCTGGTCGACTTCGATGTTCAGGGCATTGGGCACGTGCCCTTGATTAAATTCTTGTGGTGTTCGCACATCGATAATTTGGGTTCCGCTTTCGTAAAGCGTTGCTAACTCTGCGGCATGTACGATCGGATGATCGCCACGCAAAAGTCCTGCCGCCACAAAACCGGCCATGTTGACAGGATCTTTGGCGGAACCGAATTGGGGAGCATAACAAAGCTCCATTTCCTCCAAGTCAAAGACGGTCATTTGGGCCTGGATTGCTACGGCCAGCACGTCGATGCGTTTGTCGACACCTAATCCACCGACGCACTGTGCACCAAGGACCTTTCCCGTAGTGGGGTCGAATAGTAGCTTCAGGGTGAGGGCCTCCGCGCCGGGGTAATATCCCGCATGATGCGTCGGGTGAATGTAAATCTTTTCGTAGGGCAGACCGAGACGTTGCAACGTTTTTTCGCTCAGCCCGGTCATTGCAGCTGTTTTTCCGAAGAGTCCGACGATGGCCGTCCCTTGCGTGCCTCGATATCGCGAGTCTCGGCCAGCACAATGATCAGCCGCGATCCGACCTTGGCGGTTCGCCGGTCCTGCAAGTGGGATCTGGGTCGGGGTGCCGCTCACGACGTCCTCGACTTCGACAACATCGCCGACCGCGTAGATGTCGGGGTCAGCCGTTTGCATGTTGGCATTAACGCGCACGCCACCCCGCGGTCCGGCCTCCAGCCCAGCAGCCAAGGCGATCGTGTTTTCGGGACGGACACCGATCGACAACACCACAAAATCGGCTTGTAAGGAAGTTCCCGTCGACAGGTCAATTTGAACACCACCCTTGCCGGATCGGAACGATTGCGCGGATGCGTTCAGGTAGAGTTTTACCCCTTCCGATTCGAGGTGCTTGGTAAGATCGAGGACCATTTCGCGGTCCCAAGGTGGCAGGATTTGATTTGCGAGTTCCACGACCGAAACGTTTAGATTCCGCCGGACCAAATTTTCGGCCATTTCCATGCCGATAAAGCCCGCACCGACGATGACCACAGACCGCGCGCCCTCACCTACGATCTTGTAAATACGGTCGGCATCGCCCAGGTCGCGCAACGTATGAATCCCGGCGCCATCAATCCCCGGTAGGGGTGGTCGTAGGGGCATTGCGCCGGTAGCTAAGATAAGCTTGTCGTAGGGCTCATCATAACATTCGCCGGAGGCCAAGTTGCGTGCACGAACCGTCTTGGCGTGACGGTCAATCGATTCCACTTGCGTCTCGGTGCGAACGTCCAACTGATACCGTTCACGCAGTCGAGCCACGGGCGCGACCAGCAACTTGTTCCGTTCTTGGATTTCTCCGCCAATATAATACGGCATTCCGCAATTGGCGAATGACGGATCTTTTCCCCGTTCGAAGATGACAATGTGGCAATTTTCCTGGAGTCGGCGGGCTCGCGCTGCCGCCGACGCGCCGCCCGCAACGCCACCCACAATCACGATTTTCATTGCTGCGATACCCTCGAGTTGAGGGGCAAGAATTGTAGGGAAAGTCACTCACGCAATGCGCAAAGTGACTATCCGATATCGTATGCTTTTTTGAGTTGGTCGATTGCCTTTTGTTCTGATGGGGAAACCGCTCCGAGTCCCAAATATCCGCCGCTACTCTTGGCGACGCACCAGCACCGCTCCAGCACCTTTTCCTTGAGTTCCGCAATCGCAGCGGACGGAAGAACCCTGGCAAGCTCGCCCACAAACTCAACCCAGGCCGTCATGACATTCGGGCCCGGTTGATGCTCAAGCCATTTGCCAAGCAAGTCGTGCGCCGTGCTTCCGGCCGATATCCCTTCGGCAATCGCAGCGGTAAGTACGGCCGCGCGTTCCTCAGAGGAAACTTTTCCGTCAGCCCATGCCACGACGACCATCGGCACCAATCGGACCGCTAGTAATGACTCGGCTTGAACGCCCGCATTAACAAGACTTGACAAAACCTGTTCGTCAACAATTCCAGAAACATGGGACAGCTTGCTCTTTTCTTCCATGGAAACAATCTCTTGACGGAGATTTGCGACAAGCTGCGTATCGCACGCATGAAAAAACGAGTCTTCCAGGGCCTGACGCCGCCCTTCGAACGAACCCTTTGACATAACCGTAGTTTCTTCACTGACAAACAGTGTCTTGCCTCGCGAAGCTTGTGACGACAGGGGTCACAATGTTGGTCCGCTAAAGTTGTCGACTTTTTTTGATCTTGGGAAACCGTACCGCCATCAGTTTCGCCTGTCGGTCCCCACACTCTTGGTAGGCTAACAAAATTAAACCGGGCGCTCTAGTGGATCGCGCCGGCCCGCGCAACGCCCCCGGTAGGCCGATGGGCACGTCCGGGTTTCGACGTACCGGGATCGAGAAGAGACGATCATCGAGTTGTACCACGGAGTCGTCCGAAGCCTCTGATGCAGTGGGTGAGGTCGACTGTAGTACAACCGTGGCGAACATGGGTTCAGCTCCTAAGCGATTCTGTGAAATTGGCTATCATCGGACGATGTGTACGGCTAATAGCAAAACCTACTTAGCAGTACCTCAACTCGTCAGGTGGATCGTTCCGACCGAAGTCGGTAATCCGCTGGCCGTCCTACCCGCTATTCCGCATTTCGGGCGTAATTACCGATCGACCGAGGGCCTGCCCTAACCTGATGTGAAGTCGTTTAATAAGAGATCTCGATCGCGGATGAGTCCCTCGGACAAATTCGCTGGCACAGATTCAGCCCCCCCGCGACAAGTGCCACTCTTGACAGCCGACAAGATTAAAATACGGGAAAGGCCGGATTTTTCTCGGTAAAGGGGATGCCTTCTTTCGTTCTGCCCGCCAAACTGTTAGATTCTGGCTGCTCCGATATTCATTAATCGCGAGTCGTTTTGGATCCGAAGAATTGGGCTGGAAGGGTGGCGAGCATGGCGGAGACCACGCATACATTGAGAGAATTGCACCGCATCCACATCCAATTGTCCGACGTCGGATCGCGATTGGAACGTGGACCGCGCCAAATCCGCGCAGAAGAGACAAAAATTGCGAATCTTGAGGAGACGCTCAAGAAAGCCAAAGAAGAAGTCAAACAGACCAAGCTCATGGTCAGTAGGAAGGAGCTACAGCTCAGCGAGCGAGAATCTAAAATCCTGGAGAACCGCGGCAAGCTGAATGCTTGCAGCTCGAATCGAGAGTATCAGGCTTTATTCGAACAAATCGCGGCCCACCAACAGGCCAACGAAGTACTCTCTGACGAAATCCTCGAGGGATTCGAACGCACCAAGGACGCCGAGGTGGCGGTTCGTGACTGCGATCAGCAGCTAACACTCGCAAAGGCGGAGTTGGCGCAAGTAAAGTCTCGAGTCGACGAACAGAAGCAGATGCTGGAAAGTGAGCTCGCGCGGCTCACCAACTTGCTCAGTGAAGCGGAAGCGCAACTTCCGGCCGAAATTCGTGTTGATTACCTACGCGTCTCGAAGGGGCGCGGCGAAGATACACTGGCCGCTGTGGAAGGCGGGATCTGTCAGGGTTGTTACCAAACCATCACGGCGCAGTCCTACAGCGAATTATTGCAACATCGTCCGGTATCTTGCAAGAGCTGTGGGCGACTGCTGTACCTGCCAGAAGACCGCCGCGTCGGGCAGGCGTAGCGTCGATCCACGGTAGTTTTTTCGCCAAGGGCGATTGACATGACACGCGACAAGGAGTCGAAAGCCGACGGAGACGCCTGCAACGACAGCGTGACTCGGCCCGATGCTCTGCGGGTCAGCGAGAGCGAAATTGCGGCGAGCCATCAACAGCTACGAACATTGCTTGTTGAGCAGGTCAAACGGTGCCATCAATGGGCGGACGCGTATCGCGCGTGGGCACCGGAAGCAACTTCTGCAGACTTAGTCGAACAGCTAACGCTTCTGCTTGCCGGTACCCCCACACCCGAGCCACCACCTGCGAAAGGACCGGCACAAACGCCAAGTTTCGCACCTTGCGAGCGGGAAATTCGTAGCGCATGTATGGCTGCCATTCAGCCGCTACGAGTCGTCTATCTAGGACCCGAGTACAGCTATAGCCATCTGGCCGCTTTGGAGCGGTTTGGGCAAAATGTGACATTGCTGCCGGTCGCCACGATTTCCACCGTTTTTGAGGAAGTTGCACGCGGGCAGGCGGAATTCGGGATCGTCCCCTTAGAAAACTCTACTGACGGTCGAATTGCGGATACTCTCGATGTACTAGCCCGCGAACCGGCGACGATCTGTGGCGAAGTACAAATTCGCATTCATCACTGCCTTTGGGGCAGCGGGAAGATCTCGGATGTCCGGCAAGTCCACAGCAAGCCTCAAGCGTTGTCGCAATGCCGCTATTGGCTGGCTCATCACCTGCCAGACGTTGAATGCTTGCCGAGCGGTAGCACATCGGTGGCAGCCCAGTTGGCCCTCCAAGATGTCCGAGTCGCCGCCGTAGCGAGCCGACCTGCCGGCCACGCGTTGGGTCTCAACCTATTGGCCGAAAATATCGAAGATCGCCCAGACAACGTGACCCGTTTCGCGGTCGTCGGCCCACTGACGAACCGACGCTCGGGAAATGACAAGACTTCGCTCATGTTCGAATTGCCCCACCGCCCGGGAGCATTGGCAGATGCCATGGTCGTTTTTAAGAAGAATCGGTTGAACCTGACGTGGATTGAGTCCTTTCCAAAGCCGGCCTCGCCGCAAGAATACGTCTTTTTCGTCGAATTCCTGGGACACACGTCCGACCCCCGCACCCGGCGTGCCCTGCGGGACTTGGAACCCAAAACGGTTCGGGTTACCGTACTCGGATCGTACCCCGCCTCGAGCCCTGTGTAATTGGGCTCGCCTGTGTAGTTGGGAGCACCCTGTTGAAGGAGCACTGGCGCAGTGCTGCGAGTAATGGCCTCGGGTTGCGCCTATTCGCTGGCGGGAATGTTTGCTAGACTGCTTTCTTCCAGGCGGGTAACCGGGGGGGGGATCGTGCGAGTTCCGATAATTGCGGGCAATTGGAAGATGAACGGTACGCGTTCGGAGGCCATTCAATTGGCCTCGGCGATTGCCACCGCTGCCCCGACACGTCCTCTGCCAGGCAATGCTGTAGCTAAGGGCGTTGCTGCGGCTGAGATTGTCGTGTGCCCCCCGAGTTGTTATTTGGAATGTGTTTCCCAAGCGACGCAGGGTTCCCAGATCCGATTGGGCGCCCAAAATGTGCACCATGAGTCGCAGGGGGCGTATACCGGCGAAATCAGCGCGACAATGGCTCAAGACCTCGGCGCATCGTTCGTCATTCTTGGCCACAGCGAACGACGCACCCTATTTGCCGAAACAAACGAATTTATCCATCGCAAAGTTCATGCGGTCCTGGGACGTGGCCTCTGCCCCATCGTCTGCGTGGGCGAGATACTAGAGCAACGTGAAAGTGGTCGTACGGTAGAAGTTGTTCGGGAGCAATTCCTGGGCTCGTGCGCAGACTTAACCCGTGAGCAAATGTTGCGCGTGGTTGTGGCGTACGAACCAGTCTGGGCAATTGGCACTGGGAGAGTCGCAACCCCCGCCCAGGCGGAGGAAGTGCACTCACAACTGCGGCAAGTGATTGAGCAAAAATACGATCGCCATGTCGCGGACGCAGTACGTATTCAATACGGCGGCAGTGTAAATGCCGCAAACGCGTCGGAACTATTGCGACAGCCAAACGTAGACGGAGCATTGGTCGGCGGCGCGTCTTTGCAGGCTGAAAGCTTCCTCGTCATAGTTGCTGCAGCCAACGAGACGGCGGCGTGACCACGAACCACGGCGGTAATTGAGGACGTACTTGGATCCGAAATGAATTTGAATGCGGTAGTGTCGCTGTGAGGCACGGGGCGAATAAGCCTGACGAAATTGGAATTCGATTTAATACGTGGGGCGCAGTTAGGAAATTGCGACTCGATCTGGTCTTGGTGAGTAAGGAAAACCAATATGTTGATTGCAGATGCCGGACTTAAGCACTACCTAATGGGTTGGATGATGGGGCTGATCTCCCTTTTCATCATCTTGCTGATTCTGGTCCAAAGAGGCCGGGGTGGCGGGTTGGCGGGTGCCTTAGGCGGATTAGGTGGCCAAAGTGCTTTTGGCGCTAAAGCGGGAGACAATTTTACGAAGGTCACGATTATTGCCGCGTCCTGCTGGATCATCGTCTGTATCCTTGCCATCAAAGTACTTCCCACCAATCGGTTCACTGGGGCAGAAGCTGGCACCACGTCGGTACCGTCATCGCCTCCCGCCAAAGACAAGGCGGGGGCTGGATCCAGCACGACCAAGGGTGGCACCGGCGATCCTCCCGCAGCAGCCCCGGTAGCGGCCCCGGTAGCCGATTCAGCCGGCTCAAGCGGGGAAACGGCGCCGAGCGAGCCCGTGGCTGATGTGCCGGCGGGTTCAGGCTCGTAACCGTTCTTTGTTGTCTAGTTCTTTTTCGGAAACGAAGCCTTTCTAGGTGAGCGGGACGCAGTGCTGGTCAGTATGACAGGATATGGCGAGGCGACACAGGAATGCGACGGCGTTCGCGTGAAGGTCGAGCTGCGCGCTATTAACAACCGCTACCTGCGTATTTCGATGCGTTGTGACAAGTACTTGGCGTTCGAATCGCGAGCGGAAGAACTGGTAAGGAAATTGGTGCACCGAGGGACGGTCAATGGGACCATCCATATTGCTCGTACAAACAATGGCAATCGCTACCGAATTGACGATCAGGTGGTAAGGGCCTACTTGCAACAGATCCAAGAATTGCCCGCCGGTTTTGCAAAGTCGGATTCGCTCAATTTGGGAGTTCTCTTGCAGTTGCCCGGCGCGGTGCAAGAACGAGAGACCGAAGACGGCGGGAACCAGGCCGACTTGGCCGCGATCGTTGATACCGCCGTCCAAGACTGTCTCAGCCGGCTAACTGTGATGCGGGAGACCGAAGGCCGGGCCATGCAAGTGAGTCTTGAAGCGAACTTAGTGGAACTGACCGAACATTGGCAGGCAGTCAATGAACGGGCTCCTAGCGTAGCGGAAAACTACCGGCAACGATTGCACGACCGCATCAATCAACTCTTGCAAGAGCACGGCATCACGCTGTTGGCGAGTGACTTGGTCCGCGAAGTTGGCATGTATGGCGAACGCTGTGATATTTCCGAGGAATTGGTGCGTCTACAGAGTCATGTGCAACAGTTCCGCACGACGATCCAGCAACCGGAGAGTAACGGCCGCAAGTTGGATTTCGTAATACAAGAAATGGTCCGCGAGACGAACACGATGGGCGCGAAGGCAAATGACCCCGAGTTGGCTCACCATGTGGTAGAGATGAAATCAATCATCGATCGTATGCGTGAGATGGTCCAGAACGTGGAGTGACCGCCACTCAATTCAGTAGAAACCCGAGAAAATCGTAGCACGCTATGAATGCAGGGAGATTGGTAATCATATCCGGCCCGTCCGGGGCAGGAAAAACGACGGTCATCCGTGCGCTCCTGCGTGATTGCCCATTACCCTTATCCTTAAGTGTTTCTGCGACGACACGACCGCCACGACCCGGTGAAAACAATGGCGTCGACTACTATTTTTTAAAAAAAACAGAATTCGAAGAACGTCGAAACTCAGGGGCCTTCCTCGAATGCTTCGAAGTTTTTGGGCGCGGCTATTGGTACGGAACGCTAAAATCAGAGATTGAACGAATTTGCAAACTGGGGCGTTGGCCCTTACTGGAGATCGATGTACAGGGCATGCAAGCCGTCGTGCGGGTTTTCCCGGAAGCAATTACGGTATTCGTCCGACCACAAAGCCTCGAAGAACTTGAACTGAGGCTCCGTAACCGCGGAACAGAAAGTGAAGATACGATTCAGCGGCGACTAGAAGTTGCACGCCACGAATGGCAATCGGCTGAACAATACCAATACGATATTATTAATAATTCGATCGATCAGGCTGCCCGCGACATTTGCCAGGCTCTACAGCACTTTTCCACACAACAGAAAAATACATCAAGTCAAAACATCCCCTAGCAACATTTTTTTCGCCACATAACAAGAGAGAGGGTATTTCGCCGTGTACGATGAACTCAAAGAAGAAGCGATTGTGCAAAAAGTTGGAGGGCGGTTTAAGCTCTCGACGCTGATTCAAAAGCGATTGTTAGCGTTAAGTGCTGGACATCGACCACTCGTAGAGCTCAATACCGACGACCGGATGATGATCGTCTTGCAGGAGATCTTACAGGACAAGATCTTTTTGGATACATCCAACGAATTGAAGGTACGTGAGACTCCGGACATCCTATCTGGCTTTGGTGACATTGATTCGGACGATCTATGAGTACTTCGCAGATTGTTGTGGGTGTAACGGGTGGTATTGCCGCGTTTAAGACGGCGAGACTTGTCAGTGATCTTGTGCAATGCGGCATACAAGTAGACGTTGTGATGACGTCCGATGCACAAGAGTTCGTTGGTGCAGCCACGTTTGCTGCTCTCACGGGCCGACCCGTTTGCACGCAACGATTCGACGCAAGGTTCCCGTTAGGCGCTCACATTGAATTGGCCCGCGGTCGTGATTGTCTGTGTATCGCGCCGGCCACTGCGAATTTTTTGGCCAAAGCGGCTGTCGGAATCGCGGACGACCTACTATCGACGCTTTACCTTAGCTTTGTTGGTACCGTGATCATCGCTCCTGCCATGAACGTCCATATGTGGGAGCATGCGACGGTCCGTCGCAACGTACGGCAACTGGAGAAAGACGGAGTGACCATCGTAGCTCCTGGGACCGGATGGCTAAGTTGTCGTGACGAAGGTGCTGGCCGAATGGCGGAACCTGAACAGATCCGTACTGTGATTCAGGCAGGGCTGCGGGAACGACGCCCCGATTCTACAGACGAACCGGCCGACGGCCCGGCTAAGAATTCGGCTCCCTAACCGGCACTCGTCCGCGCCAAATAAGCTTCCAACGGACGTTCGGAATATGATCATTGTTCCGAAACTTTGGCTCGAAAATCGCCTCAAGCCATATAATTGTGCCCAAGGGCGGTTTACAGGTCGGCTCACAACCACGTAAACTTGCTTTTCCGCCGGCATTTTTTTCGGGTCATGCCGGGCCTTCCTTTCAAAATCACGCCCCTCCTATTATCGCATCATGCGCAAATTCGCACTTGACCGCCTCATCCTGCGTCCAACGCGACAGACTGTCTTCAGTTATAGCCGAAAGCGAATGACTGTTCCGTATCTTGGTGGTGAGTTGGAGATATGGCACCAGTGTCACGGTTGCCAATCTGCGTCGGACGCCGAGTTATTCGTGCTGAAGTTTGGCGGCACGAGTTCACGCGCGGAGCGATCCGGCAGTCACCCCGTCGATTTTTGGCCCGGACTACCCACCGTGACTTGGGCGCTTAATCCACCTGGGTACGGAGGGAGCACTGGAGACGCAAGCCTACGATCGCTGGGGCACGCGGCACGCTGCGCATTTGATGCGATTCACCGCGAGGCGAATGGACGTCCAGTTTTGGTGTCGGGCAGTAGTCTCGGCGCTGTCATAAGCCTATACGTTTCGGCACGGTGTCCGATCGACGGACTAATCGTGAGGAACCCACCGGCGATTCGCGAAGTGATCCTCCGTCGCTACGGCTGGTGGAACCTCGGCGCGCACTGGATGGGATCGGGAGTTCCACGTGATCTGTGCAGCCTCAGAAATGCCGCAACTTCCTCCATGCCGGCCTTGTTCGTTACGTCGGGGAAAGATCGGGTGGTTCCACCCGATTGTCAGCACCAGGTATTTTACCAATACGGTGGCCCGAAACGCCAAGTTCATTTCGACCGTGCCGGACACGATTCGCCTCTCACGCCGCGCCAACGCACGACGCTGCAACCTCTGGCAGATTGGTTACTCGGGAGCATTTCGCCGGGCGCGTGCAAGGAAACAGCTGCGAACCATGACACAATCGTTTCCTGTTGCTTCTGACGATGGCTCCATGCAGGAGTCCGTTCCTGGGAATCCCCAATGACAACTGTGCGAATTGGAATGGTGGGAAGCGGCTTCATGGGTCTCACTTACAGTGAAGTGATTGCCCACCATGCCCAAAATTGCCGGTTGACGGCGATCTGCGGCGGTCGACGAGCGGCACAGTTGGCGGCCGACTACGACGTCCCCTGTGCACCCGATCTTGATTCCCTCTTGGCAAGATCGGACGTCGATGCGGTCGTCTTGGCCACCCCAGACCAAGACCGTTGTGAGATCGCGTGTCGGTCTGCTGCGGCCGGCAAGCACGTGTTGGCAGAAAAGCCCATGGCCCCCACAGTGGCAGAATGTGACCAGATGATCGCGGCCTGCTCAGCAGCCGGAGTGAATTTGGCCGTCGTCAAAACCGAACGGTACCGAAAACTTACGCAACGTGCAAAACAACTTATCGACGACCAGACGATCGGTTCCATTCGGATGCTGCGAACGGTATCTGCATTTCCGCTCCCTACAACTTCTGAGTTGTTAAAAGACCGAACCTGGATGCTCGACCCTCGCGGTGGAGGACTGTTCATGGGCATGGCCTCACACAATACCGATTTTTTGCGCTGGCTCACCGGCCGTGAGGTAACCCATGTCTATGCACAAGCGACGACCTATAGTGAATTACTGGCGCCAGCACTGTCGGTGATGGCACAACTTACGTTCGAAGGTGGAATCATGGCACACATGATGATCACCGGTGAATTGCCGAGTCCGAGCCTGCCGAGCAGTGAAGTTCGCTTCCAGGTATTTGGATCAGACGGCATGTTGGATTTTGAGAACTTTGAATTTCTCGACTTAGGAAAGGGAGAGACCTGGGACCGCATCTACACGCCGGAAAGATTCGACTATCTAAAAGAACCTAAGTCGCCAATCCGACTGTTTCCACACCGCGGAGTCATCCAGGACTTTGTCGACAGTATCGTCCAGCAACGTTTACCGCGGGTAGGCGGCTTGGAGGGTCGAGCGGCGGTGGAAATTTGCGAGGCCTGCTTAATCTCTGCACGTACTGGATCGCCCGTTACCTTGCCGTTAGCGAATTCGCTATGAATACGGCCGGTGCCAACGAGTGTCCGTTGCCTTGGCCCGACCAGCGACGAAATCTTATCCTATTCGCGGTTTGCACTGGCATTCAGTACCTCGCTGCACCCGTACTGTATGTCGGAATCACGCAAGCTTCGCTCTGCGACCGATTGGGAGGCGACACAAGAACGTCCAATTTGCCGAGCACTCTTTTTTTTGCCATGACGGCGTTTCCGGCATTGCTGGCTTGGCTATCGCCACAATTGTCAGCCCTGAAACGCAATCTAATTTGCTGCTATTTCGTAACCGTTTCCGTTTTGGCGTTAACAGCAATTCTCTTAGCATCTCCGGTTTCAAACCAACTGAAAATGGCGGCCGTGATTCTGCAAGGGGGAGTCTCCGGTGCAGCCATGCCGGCGGTAACGGCATTGCAATGGGAGGTGCTTGGCCGAGGTGTGGCAGAGTCACGACGGGGCTTGACCTTGGCTCTGGCCTACGGCCTGGGACCATTGATGGCTGTCGTTGGGTCACTTGTCCAGACCGCATTGCTGGGAGGAAGTCTGTTCGGCATCACATTTACGGGTATCGAACACCCTTACGGTTTCATCGTTTTATTTGGTGCCGGCGCGCCGATTGTGGCGTTGGGTGGGATATTGTCCCAATGGTTCGTCTTGCCACAAGTAACCAACGACATTGCCCGCACGCCACTACACACCGTCTACGGGCTGTTGCTTGGTATACCCTTAATGTTTGTTTCGGTCGCCGCCATGCAAATATCCTCAGTATCCGAGCAGGAGGCCATTCGATGGTTAGGCTACGTCACGGCGATTGGTGCGACGGCGGCACTTGTTTATCATTTTCGCGACATCTTGCAGCAGCGGGTACTTTTCACCGCCACGGTCGTTACAGTCTTGGTCTATGCCGGCAACATGATTCCGTCGAATATGAATCTCTATTCAGAGTACGTGTTGGGCGATATACCTGAAAAATTTGCCGGATTGCAAAACACGATTCGGTTCAGCTTTAAAGTGACTGCCGGTTTGTTCCTCGGCTGGTTACTTACTCGCACAAATCCCCGTGCTGGGATACTTGTCACTTCTGGCATTTTTCTTTTTTCACAGATCTGGGCGATGCTGGTCACCGGACCTTGGTATCTCCTGGCATTTGGAATTTACGGTGCTGGCGAACTCGTGGGAGTTTATGCCCCTAACTACATTCTGTCCGCCTCCAAGCCAACTGAAGTCCGCCGAAACATGGCGTTTATGACCATGCTGATGGCGCCGGCCGCACCCGCCGGATATCTTTATGGGGCCATCGTAGACTTTGTGAAGGAGTGCGAACAGCAAATACATGGACTCAGCAGCACAGAGCTATCGACTCTGGGGTTTCGCTTAAGCTTCCTGGTTTGTGCGGGGTTGATAGGATCGGGTTTATTCGTGGCATGGCGGTGGCTGCCATCGCGCCCCACACCATAAATCCGCGTCACCGTTTACAGCCCTTAGGCCTCATTTTTGATTTGAGGCTCGACCAACGGTGGCATTCCAAGGCGCGACAGGCAACGCTGAACAGTTAACAGCGTCCAAATTCGAAGCGGATTTACGCAGAGAAGAACAGGCAGGTTAGAATGGGGAAAAATGTCGAGCGGACTCTGTCACCCGCACGACTCTTTTTTTCCTGACGCTGTCCGCCGAATAGACGGCTATTTTTTCTTGGGAGCACCCTTCTTTTTGTCGTCAGCAGCATCGGCTTCTTTGGTCTTCTTTTTCTTCTTGAGCGACATCTTGATCACACGAACCTTGGGCAGTCCGATCACGGGATCGCCATCACTCCAACGTTCCGCGTCACGAAGCTTTACCAGACGCTCAACCCGCGTCAAAACTCCGCGGCTACTGATCATCCCTCGTTTAACTTTGAGGCTCTTGTCAATCGTCATGACAACCCGGCTCCCTCGAAATCTCGATCCTGCGAAAACTGAATACGACCATAGAATCGGTCACTATAGCGAACTCCTCACCCCACCGCCAGTCGGGCAACTAGTCCCTTTGTCCCCTTAAAATGGTCGAACGAATCGCCGTCGGCAGCAAATGTAGTGGGCCGACGAGCAAGGCCCCAATCTACCCTAAAATTCCCCTTCGGAGGGCATTGCCAGGAGGGCTCGATGGATCATGTCGCAGGTTGCCGGTCGTTCGGTGGGCTCGACGGACAAACACTGGTCGATCAACTTTGCCAGTCGCGGGTTGATCCCAAGGCATATTTCTTGGATATCGACATGTTTTCGAGTGTCGTGCAGTACGGCCGCCTTCGCCGTAACATCCTGCGTGGGCCACGGCAACTGAAAGGCGCATAACTGGTACATCGTGACCCCTAAGGAAAAAATATCGGTCCGATGGTCGGTGGAACGCCGGCGAAGGATCTCGGGCGCCATGTAGTTAGGGGTTCCCGTCCGATTCCCAGGAGACATGTATTCTTTGGTAGCCGGTACCGTCAGGCCAAAGTCGATGAGCTTGACGGAGTCCAGATCCTTGGAACAAATGAAGTTGCGGGGGCAAATATCACGATGAATAAAACCGGCGGTATGAACGGCCCGCAATCCTTCGGCCATTTGCACTAACAGCGGCAGACGCTTCCCACGAAGCTTTCCCGACCGCTCCAGGATGACGGAATTCATTCCGGGCCCTTCGAGATACTCCATCAATACGTACGCCTGGCCGTCGGTTGTGAGCCCGGCAGCAAATGTTTTAACGAGCCGAGGGTGTACTAGCTTTAACGATACTTCCCCTTCGGACGGCTTCTTAAGACCAACAAAACGGGATTCGAAAGCTGCGGTTTTCTCCAAATCAAGAATCTTCAGACCGTAGAGTTCCCCCGTTTTTCTGTCCCGCGCCAGGTAAAATTTGGACATAGTGCCGGAAATGGCTTCCCGCACCAATTCAAATCGCCCCTGCACGTCCAAGCGCCCCCCGGTCAGAATTGATTTGAGCTTGTCAAGAAAGGCCATGCCGACAGGTCTCCTGCGGCCGCAGCCACATGCAATGACAGAAAACTGCTTCGAAGATGTTGCATTTCCTTCACTTTACGCCAACTGGATCCAAAAATCTATCGCAACTCCGATGGTGGCGGTTGAATCCCACCGGGGTTAAACTCAAGAGTACCCCAAGTCGGCGCCCGGGAGTCCGCGAGTACAGATACGAAAGAAAGGCTGCAACGATGGTGAATTTTGCCCCGTCACTCCCGGCCGGTGATGGCGACGAATTGCAGCTCCGACGAACCCGGCGCCTGACCCGAGAATTGCCCCACGTAAGAACGTTGGTTCTGGCCGGAATACGGCTACTGGCGGTGGCGGCCTTCGGTTTCGCTGGGACGCTCGAATCACGCAGCGATACCACGCTGGACTACTCTCGGGACGTCTATCCGATCCTGGCGGACCATTGCTTGCAATGCCATGGCCCTGATCAGGAGCAGCGGCAAGCCGGGCTACGTCTCGATGTCCTTGCCGTGGCGACCCAACCGTTGGAGAGTGGTCAAATCGCAATCCAACCCGGCAATGCTCGTGATAGCGAATTGATGAAGCGTGTGACGATGTCCGATCCGGACTTGTGCATGCCACCCCCCTCCACGAAAAAACGTCTCAGTGCGGAACACGTACAAATACTTCGTCGTTGGATCGATGCCGGCGCGCTGATGACTCAACATTGGTCCTACCAGCGACCGGTACGGCCACCGATGCCCATGGTACGAACCGCAGATTGGTCTCGTAATCCAATTGATCGCTTTGTATTGGCACAACTGGACGCATTGAACACGTCGGCCACGCGCGAGGCTACCCGCTCGACCTTGATCCGCCGACTCTCGTTGGACCTAACCGGATTGCCACCCACGATCAATGAAGTGGACGCGTTCCTAGCCGACCGTTCGCCTGACGCGTATGAGCGACTGGTCGACCGACTCTTGGCGTCTCCGCACTACGGGGAAAAAATGGCGCAGGCTTGGCTCGACTTGGCGCGGTTTGGCGATTCGAGCGGATACCAAGATGATGGCAACGCCTCGAGCTACCCGTATCGAGACTACGTCATTCGCGCCTTCAACGACAATCTACCGTTTGACCAGTTCACCACGGAAAACTTGGCAGGGGACTTACTACCCGACCCGACTCTTTCCCAGCGAATCGCTTCTGGTTTCAATCGATTGCACCGCAGCAACCAAGAAGGGGGATCGGACCCCGATGAATTTCGTGTGATCTACGCGATTGACCGTACGAATACTACCGCTGCAACGTGGATGGGACTTACCATGGGTTGCGCACAATGCCATGACCACAAATACGATCCTATATCCCAGCGGGAATTCTATCAGCTGTATGCCTTCTTCAACAGCCTGAAAGGGGAAGTTCCAATTACCAGCAGCTCGCCTCCGAAGGTCCTACTGCCAACAAACAAAGAAGACGAGCGTCAGCTGGCGGAACTTGATCAGCAACTTGCTGCCCTGCCGGAATCGTCACCTCCGACTGAAGAACGCAAGAAGCTGGCATCGCAAAGGGACTCCGTTTTAGCGCGCATCCCCTGGTCATTTGTATGGGAAGAAATGGAGCCACCGCGGGCGGCACATATCTTAACGCGTGGTGACTTCCAACAACCGGGCGAGCAGGTGACTAGGGGCGTACCGGCGGTCTTTCCGCCACTTTCCACCGGCGTCAGCGACCGCCTTGCGTTGGCACGCTGGTTGGTCGATGGAAACCATCCGCTCACAGCGCGCGTCGCAATCAATCGACTCTGGCAACAATGCTTTGGCGTCGGACTCGTGCGCACTCCAGAAGACTTTGGTGTCCGCGGGGAACTGCCGACACATCCAGCGTTACTGGATTGGCTCGCGATCGAGTATGAGCTAATACGCGGGTGGGACACGAAGCAGATACTGCGGCAAATTGTCACCTCCGCAACTTATCGGCAAACGTCGCAGTCGACTCCCCAGGCTCGGGACATCGATCCTGACAATCGATACTTGACGCGTGGCGGGCGATATCGCCTTTCGGCCGAAGAGATTCGCGACGGAGCATTGGCCGCCGCAGGGTTGTTGGTTCGGGAGATTGGCGGCCGCAGTGTGAACCCGTACCAACCGGAAAGTTTTTACCGGGAGCGAGAAACACGCGTGGGAGAATGGAAATGGCCGCAAGAACCGGGCTCTGGCCTCTATCGACGTGGCCTCTATACCTTCATGCGACGTACATCCCCCTATCCGACCCATCAGTCGTTTGACGGCCCGAGTCGCGGAGAATGCACTGTAATGCGTCCTCGTACCAATACGCCTCTGCAGGCGTTAACGACATTGAATGAATTGACATTTGTCGATGCGGCGTGTCGATTCGCCGAACGCATCGTCGACCAAGGATCGAGCACGGACGATCGCGTAAAATTTGCCTTCCGCACGGTCATTTCAAGACCACCCACGCCCCAAGAGCAGCGCGTCGTCGAGAATTTACTGGCCGCAGCCCACGAACAGTATGCGCGAGACCCTGAGTCCGCTCAGGCCCTTGTTCGACAGAGTTCGCGTAAAGACTTTGCCGCCAAACTGGAGAATTCGGTGGAGGTTGCTGCTTGGGCCAGCGTGGCCGCAGCGGTCCTTAACCTCGATGAAACGATGACGCGAGAATAATTGTCTCTGCGTAGTAAACAAGGCAAGTGAAAACGAATGTCTTCTACTCAGAATGTAAATACGTTCAATCGCCGGGAAACACAAATGACGTCGGAAGCTCAACATCTCACCGCGCGTCGTCAATTCTTAGGACGGTCCTCGCTCGGCTTGGGCGCCGTTGCATTATCGCAGCTCTTCTCACCCGCAGCTTCGCCAGTATTTGCCTCGCAACCATCGGCCGGCACGCTCGCACAAACTCATTTTGCGCCGCGTGCTCGACGCGTAATTTACCTGTTCATGTCAGGTGGTCCAGCTCAGATGGAACTCTTCGATCATAAACCGAAATTACGCGAGATGCATGCGCAAGAGCTACCGCCTTCAGTGATCGGCACCCAAAGACTGACCACGATGACACGGCAGCAAAAGGCATTCCCAATTGCCGGTTCGAAATTTTCCTTTGCGCGACAAGGAGACCAGGACCTCGAGGTGAGCGAGTTGCTTCCGCATACCGCGTCGGTTGTCAACCATCTTGCGGTCATCCGTTCGATGCATACTGAACCGATCAACCACGATCCGGCAGTTATGTTCTTGCAGTCGGGGAGTAACTTGGCGGGCCGCCCATGTATGGGTTCCTGGCTTTCCTATGGCTTAGGTGCGGAAGATGCGAATCTTCCTGCGTTTGTTGTACTCTTGTCGGGAAATACCCGCGGCGGCCAACCGCTACTTTCAAAGTATTGGCATAGCGGCTTCCTGCCAGGGCGACATCAAGGAGTACAGTTTCGTTCTGCGGGAGATCCCGTCATGAACCTGACCGACCCACCCGGAGTCTCACGTGCCAACCGCCGAGACATCGTGGATGCCGTTAACCAGATCAACGCTTTGAAGCTTGAATCGCAAGGAGACCCTGAAATCGAGGCGAGGATCAACGCCTTTGAACTGGCTTTTCGCATGCAATCCACCGTTCCGGAACTGACCGACCTCACGCGGGAACCACAGCACGTCTTGGACCTGTACGGTGCCGAGCCAGGACGTGCGTCGTTTGCCAATAATTGTCTGCTTGCTCGACGCATGATCGAACGCGGCGTCAAATTTGTGCAACTCTATGATCGCGATTGGGATCACCACCAGAATATTCCTGAGGGACTCCCCACCAAGTGCAAAGAGACCGACAAGGCGACAGCCGCCCTGATTCACGATCTGGCCCAGCGTGGCTTGTTGGAGGATACGCTCGTCATTTGGGGTGGAGAATTTGGGCGTACAACCTATTGTCAAGGGACGCTGACGGCCGACACGTACGGACGTGACCACCATCCGCGGTGTTTTACCATGTGGCTCGCCGGTGGCGGAATCAAGCCCGGTATCGTGCTCGGCAAAACCGATGATTTTTCCTACAACATTGCCGAAGACCCGATCCACGTCCATGACTTGCAAGCAACCATCCTGCATTGCCTTGGCGTTGACCATGAGCGGATGACCTACCGATACCAAGGGCGCGATTTCCGGCTCACCGATGTCGGCGGTAAGGTGATCACAAAATTGCTGGCGTAACGCTGACGCGAATGTCAGTACGCTTCGCCGAACTGCGTCGAGCCATTTTTGTCAATTGCAACTCGTCAAGTCACTTCTGGCAACAGCCAAGGTTTTCGATATTCGGGCCGCGTACGGAGGGCGTTCGCCTCACCATCATCAACAAAAGTTTCGGTGAGCGAATCTAGCTTTAACACACGTCCGACACGTGCGGAAATATTCCCCGCGTGACAGAGCAGTGAGACCGGATGCCCAACCGTTTCTAGATCACAGTGTGGCTTCTGGCGCGATTTAATACAGTCAATAAAGTTCTGTACGTGGGGTACTTCGCTGCTCCCTCCCTGGTCCGTTGCAAGAACCTCGCCGCCGTTGCCGTAAGCTGTCCAGCTCTTGTTGCCTACGACGATATAGCCTTGGTCACCAAACACGGCCGCTCCTTCACGTTCGGACAGATGAGGATACGGCGCCCAAATTCGCATCTCGTAAGTTAATAACTTCGGTGACGGTCCGTCGTATTGGTAATTTACTTGCATCGTATCGGGAAATTCTTGCGCGTCGTCGAAGTACCATTTGCCGCCACTGGCAAAAATTGTCGTGGGCAAACCGAGCGGTGGTTCCCCCTGGGCTACACAGGCCGCATCCATTACGGCCAGCGCCATGTCAAGCCGATGTACGCCGTCGTTACCAAGATCGCCTGCGCCGTAGTCATAAAACCAGCGCCAGTTACCGTGAAACCGGTTGACGTTGAACGGGCGTTTGGGGGCCGGCCCCATCCACATTTCGTAGTCGACACCAGTTGGCGGTGACCCGTCCGGTGGGCGGCCAATTGGACCTTGCTTGGAACTCTCCCACGCCTTTGCCACCAGACACCGCCCCAACTTACCGGTCTTCGCAAACGCAATTGCCGACTGTAGCCGAGTGGTCGATCGATGCTGCACCCCCATCTGTACGATTCGTTTATTCTTTCGCATCGCCGCTACCATACGCATCCCCTCGACAATATTGTGTCCGTCAGGCTTTTCAACATAAACATCCTTGTCGGCCAAGCATGCCAAAATTGTTGGTATGGCATGCCAATGATCAGGCGTCCCAACCACTAACGCATCAATCGACGGATCGTCAATGAGTCGACGAAAGTCACTTTCGGCACGGGGATGCTTGCCTTGGCGTTCTTCGGCGACCGCAATTCCTTTCGGCAAACAGTTCGCATCGACGTCCGAAATAGCGACAACCTCGATCTCGGGATTTGCCGCAAACGATTGAATCAATGACAAGGCGCGGCCGCCCGCACCGACAATTCCCACTCGAACTCGCTCACTGGCCGCGGCTCTCGCAACGCGTGTCGGGCCTGAAATCAACTAGCCGCGATCGCCGCATTGCACATAAAATTGCGACGGGTACTGTATCTCATTGCAGGAGCCCTTTTTCCATGACTTACTTCCGCCAAGATCGATAGACGCACAGCCTTCGGTTTCCGCTATAATTCTAACCGAACGCTCAAATCAACAACTAGGGGGCAGATTGTCATGCGGCACTCAACATGAATGCGGCAAATTACAGATGCCATCCGTGGGTCAATACTCATGAAGAATAGTTTGCCAGACGCATCTCACGACGGTGGAGTGGCTGTAATATCCTTGATTGGGAACACGCCTCTGGTCCCCCTCCGTTTTGAGCCCGAAGGCTTAACCGTCCACGCCAAGTGCGAATTCCTCAATCCGAGCGGAAGTATTAAAGATCGATTTGCCAAGACGGTACTGCTCGACGCGACCCGACGGGGCCTACTACCACCCGGGACGCGGATCTTGGAATGCAGTAGCGGAAACACCGGTA
>JAQCHP010000156.1 GCA_027619595.1 Planctomycetota bacterium | reverse complement strand
TCGCGGAGCGAACCACGACATTGTCGCCGATCGCTCCGCGATCGCCTCTGTATGTGTTTGTCGGCTCACGATGTATTGGGAACGTTGTCAGAGGAGAAGAGAAGAGGAGGCAGAGCCTCCAAGAAAATGCGTTCCCACGACATTGTCGCCGATCGCTCCGCGATCGCCTCTGTATGTATTTGTCGGCTAACGCTGTATTGAGACCGTTGTTAGAGGAGAAGCGAGGAGCAGAGAAGAGGAGGCGGAGCCTCCAAGAAAGTGCGTTCCCAGGCAGAGCCTGGGAACGAGGTTGACAGATCAACGATTGGCAGCCTACCGTACCATCTCAACGTCTTTGCGCGGAATAGGACACACAAACGTAGCCTGCGCCGACCGACATAAGTCGAGTAACTCATTGGCTGTTTGCATCACACCGTAGAGATCGGGCTCATTCCCCAGATACGATTCCAGTTCCACCGCCTTCTCTGCTATTTTCTCCGCACCGAATTTTTGCGCCGTCGCATGCAATCGCTGCGACAGTGTGCAAAGCTTGTCCAGGTCCTGTTCTTCCAACACGGCCATCAATCGTTCAATCTGTAATCCGATGCTCAGCGCGGCTTCCTTGGACACCAGCGAACCCTCTTCACACAATTCATGGCGAGTACGAACCTTCACCATCCGTACAAATCTTTCCAACAGCTCGGGATCAAATTGCGTCCCGGCGCAGTGACGCAGTTCTGCGATTGCCTCCTCCATGGACCGCCCGCGTCGATAAACGCGATTATTCGTCATCGCATCGTATGCATCGGCAATGGCGAGCAATCGTCCACCGACGCAAATATCGCGCCCAGTGGGTAGGTTCGGACGGGTTGCACTCCCCCCAAAAAATGCACGATGACTTTCGACAATCTCCGTCAACGCCTGAGACTGGAACGACGCACGTAAAATCTCTACACCAATCCCATCGTGACGATGCATGACCTCCCATTCGTCTTTGGTGAGGGGACCGGGCTTGAGCAAAATCGCGTCCGGTACACCGATTTTTCCAATGTCATGCAGTAGAGCAGCAATCTCGAGCACATAACAATCGTGTGAGCCCAACAGACCTTCTGCCGCCGCCACGCACAAGTCGGCCACCCGCCGACTGTGTGCTGCAGTTTCCTGATCCCGGAAAGCCAGCGCCGAAACCAAAGCCGTAACAGCATGGTAGGGGATACTCAGCACGTCCGAGGCACACGGAACGGCTGATGCGTTCAAGCCAACCGATTTATCGCCCTCGCAACCTATCATTTCAGCCGTCGCTTGGTCATGGCGCACCACTTGATTACGGCCACCGCGTTTCGCCACATAGAGACACTTGTCTGCCTGCTCCAATAATCCGGGGGGACTTTGCGGATTCTCGCTGATGGCGGAGACGCCCAAGCTGGCAGTCACCGATAATTCTGGAAACTTCAACTGCGCTATCGCCTGGCGGAGTTCCTCCGCCACAATCGCCGCCTGCGCAATATCGGTGTAAGGAAGCAAGACGGCAAATTCCTCCCCACCATACCGACATACGATGTCTGCCTCCCGCACCCGCTGCCGGAGTGTCGCTGCCACCCCACGCAAGACTTCATCTCCCACCGCGTGGCCGTGCTGGTCATTTACTGATTTAAAATGATCCACATCCACCATCACCGCTGCGAGAAGATAGCATTGCCGAATCGCGTTGTTCCAATGGGATTCAAATATCTCGAAGAAAGCGTGTCGGTTCAAACAGCCTGTTAAGGAATCACGCGTGGCTAGGAACTCCAGTTCCTGGTTCTGCCGCTTGATAGCCTCACCCGAAGCGTGCAAATGCTCCACCATTTCCAACAACTCTTGGCGTTTCTTCTCGAGTCGGCTCACATCTTCAAAACTGGTCATCACACCGCGATTCTTGCCTTGCTCATCGAGAATCGGTGCAGAACTTACGGAAAACGTGCGGTCGCCACCCGTATCCGTCACCAATCCCAAGAGTCTCCCCCGCACCTGTCGCGAGTCGGCCAGCGTCTCTTGCCAGGGATAACGACCACTCGCAACCTCTTCTCGGTTCAGGAATTGAATCCCCGACACCGATTGGCCCACCAGTTCTTCCGACGAACGGCCGGTCACTTGCTCGAACGCACGATTTACCAAAATCACGCGCTCTTGGCGGTCCATGATTACCAACCCTTCTGACAACGAGTCAAAGGCTTCACGAACGCGACCGGGAATTACTTTTGACGGGTTGAGCTGTCGTAGTACGGTACGCAAGTAAAGGTAAAAAGAAATCAGAGATGCCAACCCAATAAAGCCGGCCAAGGCAAACTCGGGTCGCGCCGCGAGCCCCGCAAGTCCCGCTGACTCAAGTGGCACAAATGTAACTTCCAATGCCCCCCACTTCTTTACGCTGGTGTTGATTGGCACCACCATTTGCGTGGCGGTCGACTTGTCGCCAGAAACCAAGGTCCAATGAAGTTCGTGGTCCCCTACTGCCAACAGGAGAGTGCTATCCTCTCGGCGAATACCCAACGATTGAATGTCTGGATTGCGCCCAACCACCGTCTGAAGGCTGGTCTTCATCGTTCCGACGTCGGTTGAGCGTGCCATCGTCGCAAACTGAATGGCCAGCGACTCGCACAACCGCATCCGACCGGCAGCGACCCCCGCCCTTCCGTCGGGCAAGATACCAACGACCCCCGCGACTAAGACGAGGCTGGCGGACAAACTGGCCAGACTGATCACAATCCGGAAGGTGGCCGAAAGTCTCGGTAGTCTATTCCAACAATGTCGAACGAAACGCAGAATCATAACCGATCACCATTTACGAGCAGACTCAAATGCTCGTCCTTCTCTTCATCTTTCTTTTCGACGGACTCTTCAAATGACTCCACAATCGGTAACGGATCAAACGCGCACCATGCCGGAATCGACGAAATAAAGCTCAAGAATAAAGTCCCCCCGCGCAACATCCACACGATATAGCCAACCGATAGACTTGTGGAAACGATGGCCGAAGTTCCGACCGCCAAACCGTGTGCCGACAATTCGTCTTGCCAAGAATCGGCGTCGTTACGCGTCTGCTCTGGGCCGAAGTCCAACGTCAGAATATCTCGCGAAATCGCAGCGGCAACCGTTTCGTAGGCGACACGAACCATTGCGCCCCTGTCGACCCATTCGTCGACTCGCAGCCCCGTTTTCCCCCATTCATTCATGGCACCGTTGACGACAAAAGACGTCGCCGCGTCAATCGCCGCAGCGGCCAGCTCTGACGTTTCCGACGTACGCTCGGCAACGGCCGTGTCTATCGAAGCATTTCGGTTAATTGTGGATGGTCCATTCGTGGGCGGAAGTATTGCGACGATTTCGACCGTTGCAGCTGGGGCGCTGGACGAATTGTCACCTCCGCTACTTGGCGGAACTGTACCCTCGCCATTGCCAGTACTGCCACCACCGCCTTCTCCACCTCCAGTGCCTCCACCTCCACTACCTCCGCCGCCGGGACCAATACCGACTGCTTGAATCTGGAGCGTCACCGTAACAGGAGCACTCCAAGCCAACCCATCGGATACTTGGTATTGAAATGAATCGACTCCGCTAAACACACTATCGGGTGTGTACGTAAACGATCCGTCGGCATGCAACACGAGGGTACCATATTGCGGACCTTGAACGAGCACAGCACTGATCGGATCGTTATCTGGATCTGAGTCGTTAGCAAGTAGTCCCGGAGCAGCAACGCTCAACGGCTCAAACTGAATCCCCACAAACGTATCGGCATTTGCCGCTGGGGCATTGTTGGCCGAAATGACGGGATGAACCGTAATGTCGATCGCGTCGAGGTCGGTCTTGGCTCCACCCGAGCCGACATTTCCCTGATCATCCACGGTAATCTGCAACTGTGCCGACCCTGAAAATCCAGGCGTTGGATCGTACCGCAAGCCATTCAGCGCTACATTCACATCGACCAAGGTGCCGACAAACACCATCGTCGCATCCGAGGCACCGTCCCCCGTACCGAAAGTGAGTCCCGCGACTGTCCCCAGCGTCAGCGTTCCATTGGTAACCGACAACGTGACGATGACTGGGTTATTGCCGACGTCAACGTCGCTAATAACAATGGCATTCGCCGTAGCGGTGGAAAACAGAAGCGAAGTATCCTGATTCGTAGCCTGCACCCCAGGAACAGCAGTAACCGGGGCCTCGTTGACGTTGATGACATTGACGACAAAGGCCTGTATGGCAAAGCTACCGTCGCTGCTAGAAGCCCGCACGGTGATGTTGTGGCTCGTTGCCGATTCGTAGTCGAGCGTGCCATTCACCGTTACAACGCCGGTTGTACCGTCAATCGCAAACAGGCCGCCCGCGTCGTCATCTAACATATACGTGATCGTATTATTCGTGGCATCGAGATCAAATGCGTTGGCGGTCAGGCCCACGGTCGTACCGGTAGCCACGTTCTCATCAACTTCGTTGACAGCGCCATCGGAATCGGTCGGCAACGTGACATCGAACTCATCCAGATCGTTGATGTTGATATTGAATGATTGGCTGGCGACCGAACCGTCGCTCGATGTAGCCTGAACAGTGATTGAACGAACCGCGCCGTGTGTTTCCCGGTCGATCGCCGCGGCGGTCGTCACCACACCCGTGTTGGCATCGATCTGGAACAGACCGTCCGGGTTGCTGGTCAGGCTGTAGGTGATCGTGTTGTTGGTCGAGTCGAGATCAAACGCATTGGCCGTCAGGCCGACGGTGGTACCGGTTGCGACATTCTCATCGACTGCGTTAATTGCCGCGTCGGTATCGGTCGGTACCGTGACATCGTATTCATCGAGATCATTGATCGCGATGTTGAACGACTGGCTGGCGACCGACCCGTCGCTACTGGCTGCCTGAACGGTGATTGAACGAACCGCGCCGTGTGACTCCCGGTCGATGGCGGCGGCGGTTGTCACGACACCCGTGCTGGCATCGATCTGGAACAGACCGTCCGGGTTGCTGGTTAGACTGTACGTGATCGTGTTGTTGGTCGAATCGAGGTCAAAAGCATTGGCCGTCAGGCCCACGGTGGTACCAGTGGCTACATTCTCATTAACTGCGGTGATGGCCGCATCGGCATCAGTCGGTACCGTAACATCGAACTCGTCGAGGTCGTTGATCGCGATGTTGAACGACTGGCTGGCGACCGAACCGTCGCTCGATGCAGCCTGAACAGTGATCGAACGAACCGCGCCGTGTGACTCCCGGTCGATGGCGGCGGCGGTTGTCACGACACCCGTGTTGGCATCGATCTGGAACAGCCCATCCGGATTGCTGGTCAGGCTGTAGGTGATGGTGTTGTTGGTCGAATCGAGGTCAAAAGCATTGGCCGTCAGGCCCACCGTGGTTCCAGTGGCTACATTCTCATCAACTCCGTTGATGGCCACATCGGTATCGGTCGGTATCGTGACATCGAACTCGTCGAGGTCGTTGATAGCGATATTGAACGACTGGCTGGCGACCGATCCGTCACTGCTGGCTGCCTGCACGCTGATTGAACGAAGCGCACCGTGTGTTTCCCGGTCGATGGCCGCTGCCGTGGTAACCACACCTGTATTCACGTCAATCTGGAACAAGCCGTCCGGGTTGCTGGTAAGGCTGTACGTGATCGTATTGTTGGTCGCATCCAGGTCGAAAGCGTTGGCCGTTAATCCGACCGTGGTTCCCACGACCACATTTTCGTTAACCGCATTGACTGAGGCATTGCTGTCCGTGGGAATCGAAACGTCGAACTCATCGATGTCGCCAATGGCGATCGTGAACACGCGAGTGATCGTGGAAGTGTCGGTCGAAGTGGCCCGTACGGTGATGTTGTAGCTGGCCCCTGCTTCCCGGTCGATCGCACCGGCCACCGTGACTACACCTGTTGTCGAGTCGATCGAGAACAAGCCACCCGCATTGTCATCCAGCGAGTAGCTCACCGTATCGATCACGTCGATGTCATCAGCGAAGGCGGTCAGGCCAACGACTGTTCCGACCGAAACATTCTCCAGCACAAAGTCGGCCGTTGCATCAATGTCACTGATCGCAGTCACGCCCGATTCGTTGACGTTGGTGACGTTGATGGTGAACGACTGCGTGTCCGAACTTCCATCACTGCTGCTGGCGCGAACGACGATATTGTGGCTGGTCGCGGTCTCATAATCCAGGGCGCCGTTGACCGTCACCACACCTGTCACTCCGTCAATTGCGAACAATCCACCCGCATTGTCATCCAGCGTATAGGCAATCGTGTTGTTGGTCGAATCCAGATCCTCGGCGTAGGCTGTGATCCCGACCACGGTTCCAACCGTGGCATTTTCGGCCACTGAATTCGAAGAAGCATTTACATCCGTCGGCACCGTGACGTCGAACTCGTCCTGGTCGTTGATCGCGATGTTAAAGGACTGTGTCTGGGTCGAGCCGTCACTGGAGGCCGCCTGGACGGTGATCGAACGCAGCGCGCCGTGTGATTCCCGGTCGATAGCCGCGGCCGTAGTAACCACACCTGTATTCACGTCGATCTGGAACAGCCCATCGGGGTTGCTGGTCAGACTGTAAGTGATGGTGTTATTCGTCGCGTCCAGGTCGAAGGCATTGGCCGTTAATCCGACCGTGGTGCCGATGATCACATTCTCATCGACTTCGTTCGTGGCGGCATCGCTGTCGGTGGGCACCGAGACGTTGAACTCATTGAGGTCGGTGATGGTGACACTGATAGCTTGCGAGTCGGTCAGCGTTCCGTCGGAGACCTGGACGGTGACTTCGTAGATTCCGTTCGAGTCGAAATCGCTGTGGGATTCGCGGTTGCGTCCAGACGTAAACTCGAGAACGCCGGTGTTAAGATCGATGGTGAATAACCCGGCATCATCTCCGCTGATCGAATACGTCAGCGTTTGACCTGGCAAGTCACCGTCGGTTGCCGTGACAGTCGTCACGGCCGTCGAGTTCTCGGCGACATTGACCGAAGCCGTCAATCCACCGCCGTTACTGGTAATTACCGGACTGTTGTCGTTCACCGGCGTAATGGTGATGTTGAACGTTCCGGTCGAAGCCGATCCAGCCCCATCATCCACGCTAAACGAAAAACTGTCGCTGCTGGTTTCACTGCCGTTGTGGTCGTAGGTGATCAGCCCAGCGTCAATGTCGGCTTGTGTGAACGTACTGCTGACAGACAAAGCTGTTCCGCTGAGGCGAAGCGAGCCATTGGAGGTGGCGGTGGTAATCGTGTAAACAAGTTGGCTCGTCGTGTTGTCGAGGTCCGTCGTATGCAGTTGCGTGTTGTTGATCACGTTGCCGGTTGAATTCTCGTTCACCGTCCGGCCAGTGTTGGTGGCGAGCACTTGTTCGTCATTGACGGCCGTGATATTGATGGTCTGCACGGCCTTGTCTTCTTCGCTCGATCCATCGCCGGTCAGTCCGGGATCACTTCCTGTGTTGCCACCGTCGTTGACGGTGACGGTGATCGTGGTCGAAGCGGACGGCGTGTTCGAGCCATTGAAGTAGACAATCGTCCCCGTGCCGCCACCGGTCAACAAGTTGTTGATCTGCGCGAGCGTACCGGTCACAGTCACACTACCGGTGCCGTTGCCACCAGTGATTGAAACTCCAGAGTTGCCCGCCGTTTCGTCGCCGCACCTTTCGATGGAACGTTGTTAAAGTCGTACGTCGAACCAGGCGACCTGGTAACCGCAGACACGTTACTCGCCCAAATGGACGAGCGGGAGGTCCGCTGGGAATCTGCCGGGACGGAAGCCGAATTACACCGCGCTGCGAAAGAGCATGCTGGTTATATCGCCAGTCACGAAACGGGTAAGGCGAATCTGGCGGAACACGAAGTGGCGAGGCTCCGCATGCGCAACGAACTTCTACTAAATCGAGTGAAGCACCTTGAGATTCGCAGTCCAGTCCATGGCATCGTGGTCGCAGGAGACCTGCGCAAATCGGAAGGTATGCCACTGGCGGTCGGCCAAACTTTGTTTGAAGTTGCACCGCTCGACGAAATGACGGTCGAAGTGGCCATTCCCGAGGACGACGCTCGACTTGTGCAGCAGGCATCACCGATCCACATTTGGCTGGACGCCTTCCCCGGCCGTAGGTGGGATGGCAAGGTGGAGCGAATCCACCCACGTGCCGAACTTAAGGATCGCGAAAATGTGTTCGTCGCGGAACTCACACTGGTCAATGCCGAGGCCAAGCTGCGCCCTGGGATGCGCGGACAAGCCCGGATCGAAACGGTCCTTCGACCGTGGGGATGGAATCTCTTCCATAAGGCGGGGGCTTCGGTATTGAGATGGCTCGGATGGTAAACACCCCCGTGACGACATCGACCATGGACCTGTCTGCCACGCGCATGAGGGTCCGCAGTGAAATCGTCTTCATTCCGCAGTTTTACCAGGGCGCCCTCCATTACCATTTAGAAGACGCGTCGACTTCCAGTTACTATCGTATCGGTTACCCAGAATATGTGTTTGTGTCGCTGCTGGACGGCAATACGACGTTCGCAGAAGCGCTTACCAGTACCGCTCAACAGCTTGGCCCGGCGGCTCTCCAGCAAGGCCAGGCGCTTCAGGTCTATGCTTGGCTGGCGGAAAATAACCTCGCCTCATTTACAACGCACCCAACGAAACAAGCCTCGATTCCGAACGAGAAACGGAATGCGTCGTTCTGGAATCGGTTCAACCCGTTCTGGGTAAAATTTCCATTGCTCCAACCCGACCGCATTCTGAGCGCGCTGTTACCGACGTTGGGCTGGATCTTTTCTATGCCGAGCGTAGCAGCGTCTATTTTATTGGCGGGCACGGCAACCACACTCATCATGTCCCAATGGGACCGTTTCGTAGCGACGTCCCAGACCGTCTTTTCGACGGCCAATTGGGGATGGATGATCGCGTCCTGGATATTGCTCAAGTGTATCCACGAATTTGGGCACGGTTTGGCCTGTCGGCGGTATGGCGGGAACGTGAAAGAGATGGGATTGGTTTTTATTTTACTGGCGCCGTTGGCCTACGTCGATGTTACGTCGGCCTGGAAGTTCCCCACCAAATGGCAACGCATCCAGGTAGCCTTGGCCGGAGTCTACTTGGAATTCATCACTGCGTCGCTGGCGGCCATCGTGTGGAGTCACACCGAGTCGACCCTCGTGGCGCACCTGCTCTACAACCTAATTATCATGGCCAGCGCTACGACCATCCTGTTTAACCTGAATCCGCTCATGCGGTTCGACGGCTACTACGTCTTCTCGGACCTCTTGGAGATTCCGAACTTGTACTCCGAAGGTGCGCAGTTTGTACAACGGTTGAGTTCTCGGGTGTTCTACGGTACCCACTGCGCAACCCCGCAACGCCTTGGAGCGACCCACAGGTTGATTGGCGTCTACGGTTTGGCGAGTGGTATGTGGCGAGTTGCTGCATGTGCCTCATTGGCATTGGCGGCATCGATCCTGTTTCACGGTGCTGGGATTGTGCTGGCTGCGGCAGGGCTCGCCAGTTGGTTCGCCGCTCCGATTGTCCGCGTACTTCGGGGATGGCCCGACCGTTTCCGAGAGGCTCCTCATACTGTCTATCGCGCGATCCTCGTGTCATCGTGCCTCGTCGGTTTTTTGACAGCCGCGTTCTGCTGGCTACCCAATCCGTGGCCCATTACGGCACCAGGCATGATCGACTATCACGACTTGACCGTCGTACGCAGTGCCACAAACGGATTTGTGAAAACATTGCACGTGCACGACGGACAAGACGTCTCGGAGGGGGAATTGTTGATAACACTGCACAATGAACAAGTTACCAATGATTACAACGAGCTACTGCATGAGTTGGAACAAATCCGGATTCGACAACGCATGGCGGTCGACAAACGCGATGCCGCCCAGGAACAAATCGAAGCCCGCAATCACCTCGCCACGGAACAACGCCTAGTCGCTTCACGCCGGCAATATGAAGGACTCTCGATACGAGCCCCCATCGCCGGACGCGTGATGGGACGCAATATCCAACAACGGGTCGAGACGTACGTCGAGCAAGGCGCCGAGCTGCTGTGTGTTGGGAACGACAATCATAAGGAGTTGGTGCTGTCGGTAGCCGATGCGAACATTGACGACGTTTTGCCCATCATCGGATCGACGGTCAAGGTGCGTATCGGATCGCGTGGGGCCATGCATGGTACGCTGACGCGGGTCGAACCCAGGGCCTCGACGCAACTCGAACATCTGGCTCTGGCGGCTACGGCAGGTGGCCCCTTAACGGTCCGGGAAGCCGATACCCCGGATCCAGGGGACGCCTCATCGGTCGAGTTAACAGAACCACGCTATCGGGCTGTCGTAACGTTCCCGACCCAATGCTCGCGAGACCTTCTCTGTGGAGAGCGAGGGTACGCGGCACTGGGTACTAGCCATGAGCCAATCGGAGTGGCGATTCGCACGTGGATGTCACAATGGATTGACAGTGGCTTGCAAGCCGCAAACAACCCGTAGCGG
>JAQCHP010000155.1 GCA_027619595.1 Planctomycetota bacterium | reverse complement strand
CAACGCGAAACAAAGGGCCAAATATCATGCACTTATGAAGGCCGCATAAAATCAGCTACGGCGTTGCCCGACGGGCGATTGCCCCAATCGTGACTTGAGTTGCTGGCCTTTACAGAGTCGCCCCCAAGGATCCACTGCGCCCCGTTCATCGTCGAACGCCCCTGTCGGCGACTCGATACTGATCCGACAATAGGGTGCATTTAACCGGCTCACCATGCGTTGCATGGTGATCTGCAGTGCATCGACGGCCGTCGGACATTTCGGCAAGGCGCGCAGGAGCCAATCGCACACCGATTCGGTAGAAGAGTGCCCCGTCCCGGCCGGTTTTTCCGGCAGGACGGGCCCCACCTGTGGGACGCTCGTTTTTTCGGCGACGGTCGAGGGCATGGCTTATGTGGCCCCCGCAACGGACGGCTCAAGTGCCCGTTCCTGGACGACCAATGAACCGAGGTCGATATCCTGCAGGAAACGAAAACCGACTTCATACAAGTCTTCTTGCACGAGGCGGCACCGTAGGCATCGAGCAAAAAGTGAACCAACTCGGACGTGAGTCGGTTCAAAAGTAACCCAAAACATGTCTCCGGGAAGGACCGCACGAGGTACCAACACCATGCATCCCCCGTTGGAAATGTCGGCGGTCAACCCTTCCATGTTAAAACGATGGCGGTGGCTGGCGTCCGCTGGCTGGACCTTGATACCAGTGCGAATCTCTAGCCGTTGACTCGAACGTTGCGCAATCAGCGTGCGGTCCGTACCTCGTTCCAGTTCCGCCAAGGCCTCCATGGCGTCCGTCATGACGAACAATTCGTCGTCCAATTGGTCGAACATTCCGACATCCCCAGTTCATTAACGTATCGATTTCGCCACAGACGTTCTCGTAAACGTACGTCCGAATTGCGACAACAGTGACGACTGGAGGACATTCCGGCACGCCCGGCGAGGAGTCATTTCGCACAAAATGTCGATTCGAAGGGATGTAGCGATCGCACCGGGAAATCTCGATCTACCGCGTAGCGCATGCCGTCCACTGGCCTAAGACTGACGATTCGCGTAACCTTCCAACAATCGCCCACACTGAAAAGCGCAGACACCAAACACGAGGGCAACGACCATTTGGCTGAGATTGATGCTGCGGCCCATGATACCACCCAATTCCAGAAACATGGCCACTGGAAGGGTCACCAAGCCAATTACTTGTAACGCGTAACCGATTGTTCCCATGCGATATCCTACGCTCCTGCTTCGCGGCCTACGACTACGATGTCCCGTGTGCGGTCGGGGACAACTCTTCGACGGTTGGTGGAAAACTCGCTCACAATGTACGGAATGCGGATCTCCCTTCGCCCGCGAAGAAGGGTTCTACCTGGGTGCTATTTATATTAGCTATGGCTTGACGGCCGTCGTAGCGTCCGCCTTGTATATTGGCCTAGCGTTCGGAGCCAAACAAGACAGGATGGCCTTTTGGGCCTCGCTGGGTTGGACTTTTCTCTTCCCCATCTTGTTCTTTCGACACGCACGCAGCTTGTGGCTGGCCTTCGACGAATTATGTGATCCTCGAAAAAGAGAGTGACGCTTAGCGCCCATTTCGCAGATGCTAGCTGTTTTACCCCTTGACGAACCGTTTTCGGCGTGGGATGCTTACCACGTGGTAATTCACCGCGTTCTTCTCGTTTGCTGGCAGGACAGTTTCCTTTCCGGGTGAGAGTCGATCGAATAGACAAGCACTGCCGCTTGGGTGAATCAGTTATTATGCGAGGAAAGGTAACGAGCTGTGACAAACATCTACGTTGGCAATTTGGCCTACGATCTGACAGAAGCGGAACTCCAAAGTGCGTTTGAGCGGTTCGGTCAGGTGTCGTCGGTAAGCATTGTCAAAGACCGAGATACCGGTCGGTCACGCGGTTTTGGGTTCGTCGAAATGCCCGACGAACAACAGGCCAAGCAGGCGATCGAAGGACTGAATCTGGAGCCTATCGGTAGCCGTCGCGTAACGGTCAACGAAGCTCGCCCCCGCGAGGAACGACCGCGTGGCGGTGGTGGTGGTGGAGGTCGCGACGGTGGCGGTCGTGATGGTGGCGGACGTGACGGCGGTCATCGCCGATCCCGTGGCGGCTGGTAAATCGCCCACAGAAATTTAAATACGGTACAGCATAAAAAGGACCTATCGATCAGCGGTGGGTCCTTTTTTTATGTACCATCTACCACCGCTGGCGAAATGTTCCGGCCGGTAAGGAGCGACACGGCTACCAGAGTAAGAAATCCCAACGGGATCGTGATAATCCCCGGCTGGCTGAACGGCACCCACGCATTTGCCGCCGACAATCCATAGACCTGAGTGTACGACTCGGCGCTGAGCAGAATCCAAGCCAGCGATGTGGTCATACCCACCGCCACTGCAGCGATCACCCCCTGCCGCGTTACACCCTGCCAAAACAGCACCATCACCAGCGAGGGGAGATTGGCGGAGGCTGCCACACTAAAGGCCCAACCCACCAGGTAACTTACGTTCATTTTCTCAAACAAGATTCCTAACACAATCGCCACGGCACCGACAACCACCGACGTAAGCTTTGCCACACGCACTTGCTCATGATCGGTCAGCTTCCAACCCAGGACGTTCATGAGCAGGTCGTGGGTTACCGCACCACTCGAAGCCAAGATCAATCCGCTGACCGTACCCAAAACTGTGGTAAACGCGATCGCGGAGATGATCGCGAAAAGCCATTCGCTTAACCCTTTCGCCAACAAAGGTGCCGCCATATTGGAGTTGGTGACATCCAGCGCACCGCTCGTCATGGCCCCCAAACCCAAATACAGCGTCAAAACGTAAAAGCATCCGATGCTGGCAATTCCCACAATGGTACTGCGGCGGGCACTTCGCTCGTCTTTCACCGTGTAGTAGCGAATAAGAATATGCGGCAACGAAGCAGTGCCACAGAACAGAGCCAGCATGAGCGACAAGAAGTTAAGCTTATCAAAAATCTTCTCGCTACGAATTCCTTGAAACGTGGGATGCTCGCCGGGACGCAAGACACGACTACCCGGTGTCAGCTTGGGATAATAAATCGTGGTGAAGCCGCCGTCTGCTTCCGCCACCTTTTCTTTCGCCTTTTCCCACAGCACCACCTCGCTCTGCTGCAATGTGGAAAAGAAAGAAAGGGGTCCTAATCCTCCCGTCGACTGTACGTCGCCCGGCAATCGGCTGATATACCCCACCGGATGGAGCTGAGCCTCACCCGGCTTACGACCCAGCGGCTGTCCATTGACGAAGACTCCGCTGACCGTTTGTGTTACCGTCTGCGACTCCCGCAATGTCACTTCCCCAGCGGAATTCGTTTCTACGTGCCACACGACAATGCGACCGTCCGCATCGCGCGACCTAACAAACGGAATCTTCTCCCAACCACCGTCTGCCGGCAGCAGCTCAACTCCACAGGCCTCCACGGACGTTGCCGGTCCCATGACCTTGAAAGCGTAGCCGTCGTTGCCGCCCAACTTTGCTTCAAACCCGCGGGCAAGAATGATCCACGCCAAAATGGCAGCAAAGAACACTAACAACGACCCTTTGAGGAACTGAACATACGTCGTTGAAACCATTCCCGCCGTCACGACGATCACAATGACGGTCGCACCGACAAGGACAACTCCCACCCAATGTGGAAACCCAAGTAGTGGCTGAATCAGGACTCCTGCGCCGACCATTTGGGGAATGAGGTAAAACAAACTGACAACAAGCGTACTGATGCCCGCTACAAGCTTGATCCCTCGCGAATGAAAGCGTGCGTCGAGCGCGTCAGCGAAGGTGAACTTACCAAATCGCTTCATCGGTTCGGCAATGACAAACAATGCGACAATCCAGCCCGCCAAATACCCAATCGAATAGAGGAATCCGTCGTAACCATAAAAGGCGATCATGCCGCAGATACCGAGAAACGACGCCGCAGACAGGTAATCGCCAGCAAATGCAATACCATTGACGAACCAAGGGATCTGCCCATGCGCCGCAAAATAGCCTGCCGACGACTTGGCGTTTCGCCCTAGATAAAAACTTAATCCCAACGTGAAGCCAACGAATAACGTGAAAACGCCAATCGCAAGCCAAGAAGGCTCGTAAATCAATGGGAATCCTCCACGTCGGAACCAGGGCTGGGATCATGACATAACAGGCCGTAGAGAATTGCTAAAGCAAACGCGGCGAAGATCAGACCAAATCCGTACAGGATCGCCCAATTGACGCCGGCCCAAGGCGTACGCTCCATCGAATCGGGCCAAAAGGCATTCAGGAACACGAACCCCGCATACATGAGCGAATATACACAAAAAAGCACAACGCCCAACCGCGCATTCCATCCCGACATGAATACCTACCCTAAAATGTTAGAAACGACGTGACCGTGTACGTCTGTCAGGCGATAATCGCGCCCCTGAAAGGGAAACGTGAGACGTTGATGATCAATTCCGAGCAAGTGTAACATAGTCGCATGCAGGTCATGCACGTGCACCGGATTCTCGACCGCGGCATACCCAAGTTCGTCCGTAGCACCGTAGGTCTTGCCGGCACGAATCCCTCCACCCGCCAACCACATAGAAAATCCCTTAATGTGGTGATCCCGGCCGTCACCTTGTCCCATGGGCGTTCGCCCAAATTCCCCGCCCCAAATAACGAGCGTATCCTCCAACAAGCCTCTCTGTTGGAGGTCGGTGACCAACGCGGCCGCGCCCTGATCTACCAAGCCGCCCGTATATTCTACCCCCGCCTTCACACCACCGTGATGATCCCAGCCACGATGGTACAACTGAATAAAGCGAACTCCTCTTTCTGCCATTCGCCGAGCCAACAAGCAATTGGAAGCGAAACTACCATCCCCACCCCGCGTCCCCTTCAGTCGCTCCAGTCCGTACATCGTCAGAATATGGTCTGGCTCTTGCGAGATGTCCATGAGTTCTGGCGTGCTTGTCTGCATGCGAAATGCCATTTCATATTGGCTAACGCGAGTCTCAAGTTCTCGGTCCTGTAATCGTTGATTGCCAATGCGGTTGAGTTCTTGGAGCGAGTCAAGAAATCCACGTTGTGCCCCCGTAGAGATCCCGGCAGGATTCCCCACGTAGAGTACCGGATCCCCGGCCGCCTGAAATTGAACTCCCTGAAAACGGGAAGGCAGAAATCCGCTGTGCCATTGCCGCGAGGCGATCGGTTGACCTTGACCACCTCCCGCGCTAACCAAGACGACATAACCAGGCAATTCTTCTGTGTCACTGCCAAGACCGTAGAGGATCCATGACCCCATACTCGGGCGACCCGGAATTCCGCTACCGGTATTCATAAACGTATGCGCTGGATCGTGGTTGATCTGCTCCGTATGAAGCGATCGCACAATACAAATCTGATCCGCAATTCCCTGCAGGTGTGGCAATGCGTTCGAAATTTCTTGCCCCGATTGGCCGCACTTGCGAAACGTAAGTTGCGGTCCAAGGCAATTCAACTGCCTTGCTTGCAGTTGAGCGATCTGCTGCCCCTTGGTAAACGAGTCAGGCATCGCCTGACCATGCAATTCGGCAAGTTTCGGCTTGAAATCGAGTGTCTCAAGGTGCGAAGGCCCGCCCGCCATACACAAGTGAATGACACGCTTAACGCGAGCAGCATGATGGAGCGGCTGAACGACTCCCCGCCATCTCGGTTCTGACCCGGGAGCTATCCCGCTCGTGGCTGCACCCCCGGTGTTGCTCAAGAGTGTCGCCAGAGCGGCACTTCCCAAGGAAAGTCCCGTCCCCGCCAAGAAACTACGTCGCCCCGCATTGCAGTTCAAGTTCGTCATGATCGTCGTCGTCATATGCAGCAGTCCCGTCTATGTTTCTCGAGTGCAATTGTACTTCGCGTGCAAACTTCTGTACTTCGTGTGCAAACTTCTTCGTGTGAAACAACCATCGTTGGTGACCAAAACGAACGCGAGCATTTAATAGCGAGTAATCATCTCATGCATGTTCAACAGTGCACGTCCGACGATGGCCCAGGCCGCCAAATCGGCTGGATCCAGATCGGTCGGCACGGAAGAATGTCCTATCGCTAAAAACTTTTTGGTATCCTCAACGTGCTTGGCAAACATTTCTCGCTGCGACACCCATAGCTGATCCAAGACGGCTCGTTCCGACTCACTGGGCTTCCGCGACAGCGCTTTACGGAAGGCCCACTCAAGATCTTCGATTCGGTTCGATCGACTGTTTCGCATGATCTCCATGGCAAACACACGGGCAGCCTCGACGTACGACGGGTCGTTCATCAGGACCAGAGCCGCCAGCGGTGTGTTACTACGACGTCGCTCTGCCACACACTCCTCGCGTGACGGCGCGTCGAAAGCCATCAACGACGGATGCAAAAACATTCGCTGGCGATGCATGTAGACGCCGCGACGATATTGATTGGCATCGGTGTCGTTCTGGTATTCGCGCTGTGGAAAATTCAAATGACGATAATAACCAGCGGGCTGATAGGGCTTCGACACTGCACGTCCACCGACCGTCGCATTCAATCGTCCGGAAACACTCAGTGCTAGGTCGCGTACGAACTCAGCATCCACACGATAGCGCGATTGACTCGCCAGTAATCGATTCATCGGATCCGACTCGCGCAGTTCCGTCCGGGGCAACGAAGACTGCGCATAAGTGTCCGAGGTCACGATCAACCGAACTATGTGCTTAATATCCCAACCCGAATCCATGAATTCCACAGCCAGCCAATCGAGCAGTTCCAGATGCGTTGGCATTTCTCCTTGCGTACCAAAATCATCGACCGACTTGGTAATCCCCGTCCCAAAGAACAGCATCCACAGTCGATTGACAAAGACTCGTGCGGTGAGCGGGTTCTCTCGATCGACGATCCAGTGGGCCAAATCGCGACGTGTCAAGCGAGACCCACCGCCACTACCTGACGTCACATTGCTACCCAGCGCGACTGGTAAACCAGGTTCTACTAATTCCCCCGTATCATCCATCCAATTCCCACGCGGCAACACGCGAATCGGTAAGGGAGCAACCGAAACGGTCGTCAGCGACCTCAATATCCCTTGATTGATACCATGGATCTGTTGTTGCAGCGACGCCAATCGCTCACGTGTCCCCTGCAGCAGTGGACTAATCGTTCGAAAATGCGACAACAGCTTTTGACGCTGTTCGTCTGATCGTTGGTCGCGGGGTACTTGCACGATCGCTGCAAGCTCAGGAGGTAGTTCGACCGGCGCTGCAGCAAAATAAAACCCGCTCCCGCCTCCGCCATTGCTAATTTTCAGCAACAGACTGCTGGTTCCCGAGGGAAGCTCCAATTCCAGGCTTTCTTCATCCGCTTTCGCTGGTCGCGTCACCTTGTGATCGAGTACCTGCCGACCGTTGAGCCAAACGCGCAAGCCATCGTCGCTGCCCAACTTAAGCACGACCTTTCGCGGAATTTTTACTGTAACTTGACGCAGCATGTAGCTGGCCGAATTCGTCCCCTCCAGCGGAGTAATTTCGCCGTCCTTCCAAGTTGACCTTGCTTGCCATGCCAAATCACCGGGACCGTAATGACGCGACAAAACATGTGAAATCTTCTCACCAACATCCTGCGCGTCAGGAACCAGTTCCGCCAACGACTCTTCGGGACCCACCGCGCTATCGTGGGCCACATCAAAATTTTCAGCCGGGAACGGTCCAACCGAGTGCCACGACGACCAATCGATCGGCGCGCCCAGCTTTTGCAACTCCTCCGTCTCCCAAGCCAGCATGGCCTGTTCGAACTCGGGCGTAACTCGCTCGTAGTCCGCGGTCGACTGGTCGATCTGTTCTTGCACACGTTGACGTGCGTCCAACTGCTCCTGGGTTGGATCCTCTTGGTACGGACCGAAAGTGTCCGGGTAAACACCGGGCTGTTCGATGTCGGCGAAAAACGCGCCCAGCCGATAGAAATCACGGCTAGCGATGGGATCAAACTTGTGGTCATGGCATTCCGCACAACCGACAGTCGACGCCAACCAAACGGTGCTCACATTCCGCACTCGATCTGCGGTGTACTTCACTAAGAACTCCTTAGCCTGCGAGCCACCCTCGGAAGTGACCAGATTGAGCCGGTTGTATCCAGAGGCAATTTTCTGTTGCCTTGTTGCGTTGGGCATAAGATCACCCGCCAATTGCTCGCGTGTAAACTGATCAAAGGGCATGTTGGAATTAAATGCCGCAATGACCCAATTGCGATAGGGCGCCACTTCCCACTCGATATCCGAATGGATCCCTTGAGAGTTGGCAAACCTCACGAGATCAAACCAATAGACCGCCATACGTTCACCAAAATGGGGTGAATTCAATAATGAATCGACCCAGTTCTCGGTCGCGGTCGAACGTGTATCGGCCAAATAACGATCGAGTGCATCGACGTCGGGTGGGAGTCCGAGCAAGTCCAACGACAATCGGCGTGCCAACGTGATGCGATCCGCGGCGCCCGACGGCGAAATACCCTCCTTTTGCAATCTCGCGCGGACGAAGGCATCAATTGGATTGCTGCCGCGATCTTTGCTCAACGGGATCGCGGATCGTTGCGGTGGCTGGTAGGACCAGTGTCGGTCATCCCACGGCGCTCCCGCATGGATCCAAGCCACAAGTAGTTTTTTCTGAGCTTCCCCCAACGGTTTGTGGGCGTCGGCCGGCGGCATACGCTCGTCGGGATCCGACGAAAGAATACGTTTGAGCAAAGGGCTTTCGGCCGGTTCGTCCCGACGAACGGCTTTCCCCCCCAATTCCACAATGGCAGCCGATGCTAGATCCAACCGCAGTTCCGCTTGTCGCGTTTTCGTGTCAGGCCCATGGCATTGAAAACAATGGTTCGAAAGGATCGGGCGAATGTCGCGCTGGAAGTTGATCGTTTCTCCCGGAGTGGCAGCAAACACAGGTGTGAACGCGGCAGAACTGAGCCCCATCGCAACCAAGAAAACCAAACACCGCACCCCGCTTGGGTTGTTCATACCGAAGGTCCCACCGCTACGTATTGAGATTACCAGACCGAAATCCTTCTACATCAATGACAATTCGCCGAAAGCCAATCTGCTGCATAAACGCCGTTGTTTTTTCCCGTAAAGGGGACCGAACTAGTTCAGGTAATCGGTCGACAGGTACCTCAACGCGGGCTGTATCATCGGCCAGATGACGCACACGGACAACCGGAAAACCCTGGTCGATCAGAAAGGACTCCGCCTGGTCAATTCGGCGCAACCGATCGGGCGTAACTTGCAACCCATAGACAATCCGACTCGATAGGCAAGGAGATGCCGGCTTGTCCCACACCGGTAAACGCCAAAGTGCCGCCAATTCACGCACCCTACGCTTTCCTAATCCCAGCTCCGCCAGCGGACTATGGACGAAGTGTTCCTGCCCGGCCCGAAGCCCCGGACGATAGTCGCCCAAGTCATCTGCATTCGTTCCATTGACCAAATGTGGGACCTGCCGTTCATCGGCCAAACGAGTCATCTGGACGTAAAGTTCGGTCTTGCAATGGTAACAGCGGTCGTTTGCATTGCGCACGTAGGCGGGCTGTTCCATTTCCTGTGTCTCGATTAGCGCGTGCTCGGTACCAATCAGCCGAGCCAACTCCATGGCAGCCTGCCGCTCTCGACTCGCCAGACTGGGCGAAATCGCAGTGGCTGCCAGCGTTCGCTTGCCCAGTGCCAAATACGCGGCCTTAAGGACCACCGCACTATCGACACCCCCGGAAAAAGCCACCATGCATGCGCCGTAGCTGCGCAATCGGTCCAGCAAAGCATCGCGGACTTGCCAGAGGCTCAACTGTTGGACGTCGCTGAGCAACGAAAGTGTCGAAAGGCCGTTGTCGTCCATGTTCAAATGCGCACTTGAAAAGATATGGGGCTGTGGCAGGTTTCAAGCACTAGACCGTATCGGCCTCGTCGCGGGTCACATGCTCCAAGACTTTTGTATTCCTTTCCACCGCCAACACGATGGTTTGCTGTTCCAGTCCGTCGGAACTACTGGCCGTCAAGGGAATTACCTGACGACGCTCGGGCATACTCACCCTTACCATGAAGCTACCATCCCCTTCCAGCTTAACGGGTTCGCCAGCGAGAACCACGTGTGTTCCTGGATTGGCCCGACCAAACACGATCATTTCTGCATCGGCCTCGAAGAGAAAATCACGACGACGACCAATGGAATACTCGGCGCCAGCACCAAAACGGGTCATCATGGGAGAGCCCATGGGACGACGTAGCCGATGTTCCAACAATTCGCGGAGTTCACTATTCGTTTCCGACGTTCCGCCACTGAGGGCGAAAATCCGATCACAATTGGCGGCAACATCTGACCAATTGTGGTCGACCGCCTCGCTTCTCCCAGGAACCGAGGTTGTGACCACATTGCTCCGAGCCAAAGCAAAAAACTTGGATTCGGACGAGCGGTATCCGATCTCTACACGGTACGTATGTGGAGGATCGACAACATCAATGAACCAGTTTTGCACGCCACCG
>JAQCHP010000154.1 GCA_027619595.1 Planctomycetota bacterium | reverse complement strand
ATGACCTACTGGTCAGAAGGGTTTCGGAAGTTCTATCCCAACGTACGGCCCGAAATCGAAGGCAAAGGTTCTTCGACAGCGCCCCCGGCGCTCATTGCACGTACCGCGACCTTTGGTCCTATGAGTCGCGATCTTAAGCCGGATGAGATTGATACTTTCGAGAAAAAGTTTGGCTTCAAGCCAGTTCAGCTTGGCACGTGCATCGACCTTCTGGCGGTCTACGTAAACAAGGACAATCCGCTAAAGAGCCTTACCCTGAAACAGACCGACGCAATTTTTTCTACCACGCGAAAGCAGGGCGCCGCTGCTGAAATACGCACCTGGGGACAAGTGGAGTTGTCAGGCCCGTATGCTACCGCCCCCATTAGTCTCTATGGCCGAAATTCAGCCTCGGGGACCTATGGCTTCTTCAAGCAAGTCGTCTTGGGAGAGGGTGATTTCAAGAACTCGGTGAAGGAACAGCCTGGTAGTTCGTCGGTTGTGCAAGCAATTGCGAGCGACAAGTACGGGATCGGATACAGCGGTATCGGATACAAGACCGCTGACGTCCGCGCGCTGCCATTGGCCACTGAGGAAGCCCCGATCGAACCTTCGGCGGAGAACGTGTATACCGGCGATTATCCCTTGTCGCGGTTCCTTTGGCTCACTCTGGAATACGCTCCTAATAGCAAACTGGACCCGCTCCGACGCGAGTTTATCAAGTACGTCTTTAGCAAGCAGGGACAAGAAGACGTTATCAAGGACGGATACTTCCCAGTCAATGCCGAAATTGCACTAGAGGAACTCGCCAAGGTGGGATTGTAGAAACTATTAGAAATCGCTCCGTTCCAGCAAGCCGGATCAAGAAACTTTGTGGAAGTCGGAGGAAGTAAAAAAGGAACTTGCATGCAAACACGAGTACTTGTGATTGAAGATGATCGGTCTTTAGCAGAAGTTTTGGAGTACAATCTGCAGCAAGCGGGATATAGCGTTGCCGTGGCCCGGGATGGCTTAGACGGCTTGAATCAGGCAAGAATCAAGCCACCGGCCGTCGTGATCCTCGATCTCATGCTGCCTACGCTCGACGGTCTGGAAGTATGTCGTCAGCTACGTAACGATCCGAATACGCGAGACGTGGGCATTCTGATGCTCACCGCCAAGACCGAAGAAACCGACCAGATCGTTGGTTTTAATGTCGGTACCGATGACTACGTGGCGAAGCCTTTCAGTGTCAAAATATTGCTTGAACGCGTGAAGGCACTTCTTCGGCGGCAGGAAAGCGAATCCTCCCAGCATGAAGTATCGGCGTGCCAAGGGATTACGGTCGATCGTGGGCGTCACCGGGCGACGGCTGCAGAAAAGGTACTCGATTTAACACCCAGCGAATTTGGGCTACTGGAGGCGTTGATCCGTCAACCCGGCCGAGCATTTACTCGCAATGAATTGATTAGCGCCGCATTGGGACAGAATACAGTGGTGTTGGATCGGACGATCGATGTCCATATCCGAGCCCTCCGTCAAAAGCTCGGTGAATTCGCGGATCTGGTGGAAACCGTGCGTGGCGTCGGATATCGGTTTCGAGATCCGGTAATGATGTACGCGCACGACGAGTGAACGTGTTATCCGCCGCTCGGATGCGGCATTCGCGAGAATACATTGCAACCCGCGATACGACCGCACGCATCCATAAGTCGGTGCCGGCGATTGTGGCACCACGTGCGTTGCGTAGTCAATTCACTCGCTCGCGCGTCGTGCTAGTACGGATGCGTGAGCGAGTAAAGGCATTATTCGCCGCTCGGATGCGGCATTTCATGCCCGAGAATTTCTCGCAACTAGATTGGGTCTCTATCCGTGCGCTTCTAGCCAATTGTCACCGATTCCCACTTCGACTTCGATCGGCACCCGCATCGGCAAAGCGGACCGCATACATTCGACAATCTGCGGAACAACCAACTCTTGTTCTGCCCGAAATAGGTCAAAAACGATCTCGTCGTGTACCGTGAGTAACATGCGTGTGCGAAATTGGTGGTCGCGGAGCATCCGATCGATCTTGATCATCGCCAGCTTGAGCATATCGGCAGCGGTCCCCTGGATCGGACTGTTCATCGCCAATCGTTCCGCCGCCGCCCGACGTGTATTGTTCTGGGAATCAATGTCTCGCAAGTACCGACGCCGGCCCGTCCGGGTCTGCACGAATCCGTGTTCACGAGCGAACACGATTGTGCGGTCAATGTACTCGCGTATTCCAGGATATTTTTCGAAGTAATTGTCGATCAGGTCCCGTGCTTCTTGACGCGGTATGTTGAGCCGTTGTTGTAGCCCAAAGGACGAAATGCCGTACAAAATACCGAAATTGACCGTTTTTGCTTTGTTTCTCATCTCTCGAGTTACATCCGACACAGGAATCTTGTAGACCTTGGAGGCCGTGACGGTATGAATGTCCAAGCCCGATTGAAAGGCCTCCATCATCCCCGAGTCTTCGCTTAACTCCGCCATAATACGCAGTTCGATCTGCGAGTAATCTGCCGACAGGATTTGGTATTCCGTTGAACGGGCGACAAATGCTGCGCGGATCTCGCGGCCTCGCTCTTTTCGTACTGGGATCGTTTGCAGATTGGGATCGTTCGATTGCATCCGCCCGGTGGCAGTCCAGGTTTGACTGTAATGAGTGTGTACCCTGCCGGTAACGGGATTCACCGCCGCTGGCAATTGTTCGATGTAAACGCTCTTAAGTTTCACAGCATTGCGATAGTCCAGAATGTCCTGCACGATTGGGTGCTTGCCCAATAAACGTTGCAGGTCTGCCTCACGGGTCGAATACTGTCCCGTCGCAGTTTTTTTCGGTCTATCGTCAAGTTTTAGTGTTTCATACAGTACAATACCCAGTTGCTTCGGCGAGTCAATGTTAAGAGGTTGGCCTGCCGCTTCGAGAATGCGAGCGCTTAACGCGGCAATTTCTGCGTCGAGACTAGCCGAGCAGTGCCGGATCGCGTCGACGTCCAGTCGAATGCCCTCGAATTCCATGTCGATCAAGACCGGAATCAAAGGGAACTCAACGTCGATACATACCTGTTCGGCGTTTTGCTGAGGAAGCTCTTGCCGTAGGATCTGGGCGATGCGCCACGTCACGTCCGCGTCTTCGCCAGCATATTCCACAACCTCTCGTAAGGGGACGTCGCGCATGCTTTTCTGGTGAGGCCCCTTCTCTCCAATCAGGGCTGTGATTGGAATGGGCGTGTATCCTAGATAAAGCTTTGACAGGTAGTCGAGCCCATGACTCATTTCGGGCTCTTTCATCGAGTGCGCCAACATCGTGTCGAACAAGGGGCCGCGGACATGTATCCCGTGCCATCTTAAGAGCGTCATGTCAAATTTGAGGTTGTGTCCGATTTTTTCAATCCGGCTGTCTTCGAACACCGCACGGAATTCTTCTAATATCTGAAGTGCAGCGGAGGGGTCTTCCGGACAGGGGACGAAGTAAGCAAATTGAGGCTTGAAGCAGAACGCGATGCCAACCGGAGCCGCTGTACGCGGGTCCAATCCAGTCGTTTCGGTATCAAAACAGAAGGAAGTACACGCACTCAGTTGCTGCACCAACGCCTGACGCTCTGCGGCCGACACGACGGCAATATATTCGTGATTAACGTTAGATATTGACGTCTCTTCCGGCGTTGCATCGTCGAACAATGTTTTTTGGATTTGGACTTCACGTTGCTGCCGCGCGGTAGCCTGACGTGCCGACGCCACTGAAAATGTGGGGCCGAATAGGCGCTTGCCCTGTGTCTCAAATTCGAGTTCAATAAATAACTGTTGAAGCGCCTTCGAATCATAATCTCGAAAACGCAGTTCGTCCCAAGTCGCTTCAATTGGGATGTCGACCGGAATGGTGGCGAGTCGCTTGGACAAGCGAGCCTGTTCGGCAAATTCTTCTATCTTTTCACGTTGCTTCCCCTTGAGTTGCCCCGTATTGGCCAAGAGATGTTCGATACTGCCGTACTCGGCGATGAGTTTCTGTGCTGTCTTTTCGCCGATTCCCGGCACGCCCGGTATGTTGTCGCTGGCATCACCCATTAGCCCGAGGATATCAATGATCTGCTTCGATGAATTGACTTGCCAACGCTCTTGCACGTCACGGAATGCCATCAATTCAAACTGTCCCCCCTGCCTTCCAGGCTTGTAGACTTGAATTCGGTCCGAGACAAGTTGTTGCATGTCTTTGTCGGGCGTTACCAACCAAGTATCAAAACCGGCGGCTTCCGCTCGCGTCGCCAGTGTTCCCATAATGTCATCCGCTTCAAATCCCGGCATGCGGAGAATAGGAATACGAAACGCTTCGAACAGACGCATGACCAAAGGGATCTGGAGGCTCAGGTCTTCCGGCATTTCCTCACGTGTCGCCTTATAAGCCGGGAATTCCTGGTGACGGAAGGTTGGCTCCGGGGTATCCATGGCGGCGCCAATGTAGGTCGGTGGCTCCTTGCGCGTTAAATCCAAAAGCGTATTCGCAATTCCAAACACCGCCGACGTACACACGCGTCCGGATGTGTAGCGCGGGCTGTTGATAAGAGCATAGTGAGCCCGGTAAATCAGGGCCATCGAATCTAAAAGCAACAAACGAGGTGGTAGCATCTGGTTCAATATCGATGGTTCAGAGACTTTCATAGAATGGCTGCCGAAGATATAGGGTTGTTGGGCCTGCATTCTAGAGCAAATATGCCGTGACCTACTACCTGCCGCAAAGTAGGATTCCGGAAGTTGAACCGTTGGCAGTCGCTGAAGATCGAGGGGCGGCCCGGCGGCGAAGTGGACGCACGCCATCAGATCGACGCTTGCAGCAGCCGACACAGGATTTTCATCGCAGTTTCTGTTTCGTTCTCAGAATAATAGGTGCAGCAAATTCTTAAGCAATTGCGAAACCCGTTCCGACATGAAAACAATGTTCCCGGACGGTAGTCGACGCCGACCGCAACTGCGTCGGGACGTAGTTGCTCGCAGTCAAGGTGCTCAGGTCCCTGTAGCCACAGAAAGAAACCTCCCTGTGGGTGGTAGAAAGTGACTTCTTCGGGTAAGTGATCCCGAAGGATCTCGGCAGCCCAGTCGACACGCCTCTGATAAAAACTACGCAGCCTGTCGAGTACTTTCCGTTGGACGCCACTCGTAATCATCTCATGAACAATGGAAGAAACAAACGGCGAAGCGGCTCCTCCACTGTGGAGTACACCGCATTTAAGCAATTCAATCTGGTGCTGTTCGGATGCCTCAATCCAGCCAAGGCGAATTCCCGGAGCCAAGATTTTTGAGAAGGACGACACCGAAAGGACATGAACTGCATCGTAGCTACGCAGCGGGGGTGCGGAATGAGAGTCGGATAATAGCTGATAAACTTCGTCTGCTACGATGAGGCAATTGTACTGCCCAGTGAGTTCGAGCATGGATTGACGCCGCTCGGCCGCCAGCTGAATGCCCGTGGGATTGTGCAAAGTTGGGATGGTGTACAAAAGACGCGGTGAATGGAGGTGCAACTGTAAGCGGAGATCCGTGAGATCGACTCCATGGTCGTCCATGCGTACCGGTAGAATGTTAAGGTCACGCCCGCGGAAGATCTTTAAGGCAAAAAAGTAGGTGGGATCCTCCACTAATATTGTATCGCCGGGACGTGTGTAGCGACTGAGGATCAGGTCAAGGGCGTGGGATGCACCGTAGGTCATAGTCAGATGCATCGGTGCAATCGTAGTGCCATACTGCGCCGTCAAGAAGTTCGCCAGGCTGGTGCGAACGAGTTGGTCCCCCGCTTCGGGGCCATATTGCAAGATGTTCGCGTCCTCGCGGGCAAAGACATGGATCGATGCCGTACGCAATTCCTCAAGTGGCAGGTCGCGCGTATTCGGCCGGCCAATTCCGAGGTCAATCAGCGACATCAGTGGTGGTCCTCAGCGCTGAGCCATCGCTCGACCTCGTCCGCATGCTGCGCAATGTTTTGGACGCTGGAACGTACTTCTTCCGGACCGCAGGTCGATCGAGAATAGGCATTACTCATGACAAAGTGTGGAACCCCTGAGATGCTCTCGACTGCGACAGCTCTGTGGGGCAACACGGCATTTAGTTCCAAAGCGCGGCCATAATATCGAGAGTCAGCGCGTCCGCAGACACTGTAGATCTTGACGATTTGGTCGGAGGTCGCTGCTGATTTGCACGATGATATAGCGACAACCTGTGATCGTCCGTCCGCCGTTGGTACACGAATCTGGAACTCCTCATCCTGCCCCAGAATGGAACATTCGACATCGCTTAGCGATTCGCGCACTAGGTTATCCAGTGTCCGTAGATTGGCATAGACTGCCTGGAGTTCTGTATGTAGTTCTCGGGCGTCGGCGAAGCGATCGCCGGGATGTTTTGCTAGGCACCTGTCAATGACGTGCGCCGCTGCGGCGGGGACCAAGGGGTATCGCGTTTCCCAGTCCGGAAGGGGCTCCTCAGCATGTTTTCGAGCCACTTGAGCGACATGGGTGTCTACAAACGGCAAGTCGCCAGTGAGAAGTTCGAAAAATGTGATTCCCATCGCGTAGACGTCGCTTCGCTTGTCTGACGAGATCCCTTCAAAGAGTTCGGGTGCCATAAAATAGGGGGTGCCAGCGATGCTTTCTTTGCTTCCAGTTTTGGTTTGCGACAACACGCGTTTGGCTAAGCCAAAATCGGATAGTTTGGCAATTCCGGATTGTGACACCATGACATTGGCTGGTTTAATGTCCCGATGGATGATGCCGATTTCATGAGCGGCTGCCAACGCGGCGCAGATCTGCATCATAAGTTTGGTGGCTCGGATACTGTCGAGGCTTCCTTCGTATTGGAGCATGCGTTGGAGCGACATACCCGGGACGTATTCCATTTCGATGAGATGGAGGCCTGCATCGTGGGCTAATGAATGGATTCCAACGACGTTCGGATGGACCAGGGCGGCGGCCGCTCGGGCCTCAGCGAAGAATTGATCGAGGTAATCCGCGTTACGGAGCAGAAGCTTTGGACTAAGTACCTTGATGGCGCAGGGACGCTCCAACGTCAGGTGGGTCGCTCGGTAAACCCGGGCCATGCCCCCTTTTCCGAGAAAGACGTCGATAGCGTAGGTCGAAGCAAGTTGCTTACCAATGAGTTCGTCGTCGGCTTCGTCGGCCGGTTCAAGTCCATCCAGATGGGTACCCCAAGCCGCCACCTGGTCCAGGTCGGCGGTGGGTGCATCCATGACAGAAATCAACGTCTGGCCGCATTGTGGGCACTGCAGCTGATCGATCGGAATCGAGAATTTGGCATTGCAACCACGACAATACCGTCTTGCATGAATCATCGATTGGCGTTCCCGTGAGTGACCTATTTAGCCAACTGGAGAAAGGTCGTGGCCGCAGCCCCATCATAGCTGCAAACTGCTCGGAGAGCACTACGAATCACGGTGGGATCCACCTCCCAGTGCATAAATTGGTCATTGGCAAGAATGGTACGTCGCGCGTATACTGAAGAAGGTGATCGTAAAGAGAAGTGGTCAGCATTCTCTTTAGTCTCATGGTCGGAGTTCTCCGTGCCGAGTTCGGCGAGTGTCGACCGTTTTTTGGGAAATAGGAGTGGACGATGGTCGATGCTGCGGATGGCGCACAGCCCTTGGATGCACTCACAATTCTTCAGGAAACTCATTGCTTCCCTTGCGAGGTGATGATTAAGGTGATTGGACGCGCCGAAGGGGATTTTGTCGAGCGCGTCTTGAAGGTGGTAGTTCATGGCGACGATCTGGCCGAACTGCCGACCTACCGAACCCGCTCAACTCCCAATGGCAAGTACGTTTCGCTTACGCTTGAACCTATTTTTCAGTCAGCGGAAGAAGTGCTCTTGCTGTATGAGCGAATTCGTGGGATTGATGGCGTTGTCATGGTGATGTAGGTAACGTCCTGCGCATGGCTTAAGGAGATGAAGAAGTATGGGGCGAATTCCAATTGTGGCGATGATCGTCGTAGTGCTGTTCGTCGGTTGTGACAAAGGTAGTCAAAGTAGTGCGCGCCTTCCGGGTTCCGGGGCGTGGAAGGATGCGATCTCTTACCGCCTGGGAATTGACCGCGGCCGAACGAATCAGGGCTATATGGATGGCGCACGTAAATCGACGATTCCGACAGCGTTTTTGATTGGACCGACCGGAAAGATCGCTTGGATTGGAAATGCGGCGCGGATCGAACAGCCATTGTCCGAACTCTTGCACACGGGGCAGGTGTCGGAAGGCCTCCTTGAGCCAGCGGAACCGGGAGCATCTTTGGGAGTCGGAGATCCGGCTCCTTCCCTTGATGTTGGTCGGTGGATGTTAGGAGAGCCGATTAGCGATTTCGTCAGTGGCCACGTCTATGTGATTGATTTCTGGGCCACGTGGTGCGGCCCCTGTCTGCGAACCATTCCTCATCTGTCCGACTTGCAAAGCCAGTATGCGGACCGGATAACTGTGATCGGCATCACGGACGAATCGGAGCGGGAAGTACGAGAATTCCTACAGAGCCACCCGAATCGTTAGCCGCCCGGCGAAACAATGGCGCTGCCGCGACTTGCCAAGATCGTACGCAATCGTAGGAATCCGATCAATGTCCCCACGAATGCGATGCCACCTGCGATCAAGTGCACTCGATTCGGATCCATGAAACGGCTGGCGATCCAATGTACCACCGCCCCTGCTGAAACAAACAAGAATGACAATGCGTTGGCAGTCGCCATGAACCGGCCCCGTTCTTCGGCCGGTGATAGGTATTGTAGCAAGGCCTGTAATGGGACGACATAGAAGCCGGCAGATAGTCCCACGCCAGCCACGAGTACGCAAACGCTGAAATATTCCGGTGGAAAAATACCGAGGAGTAACAAGAAGCAAGTCATTCCGGCGGCTCCGTAAGGGATCAACTGAGGTCGAATGTGGTCGCCCGATATGAATCCGCACACTAAACTGCTCACAGCGACGGAGATCCCCAGGATACCGAGCAAATAAGAGGTTGCCTGGTAACTGATGCCAAGGATGCCTTTGTATTCTGGCAAGATCATGAGTGCGATCATGCTGATCATATAGAATGTCGACCAAGCGAGAGTGGCCGTGAGAAGTGGTCCTTTCGACATTGCGACAATTGCTGTGATATAGGTTTGAAACGGATTCCAACAAAATCGCAAATCAGGTCGTGCAGCAGATATTTGGGGCATCGTCAGGATCGCCGCGACCCCACATCCAGCCGTGACGAGCATGGCAAGGCCAGGTATCCACGGAGCAGTAATCACGCCGAGTTTGGCGTCGTAGTATGCATCGGCGATAGGCCCTGCAACTAATGAACCGACAATAACGGCCACGTTGGAGAGCATATTAAGCAGTCCGTTCGCCCGGCTTAAATTGCGAGACGCCACAAGCTCTGGAACCACACCGAATTTTGCGGGGCCAAAAAACGAGCTGTGGACCCCCATCAGTACCATGCCGGCGACCGCCAGCCATAATTCTCCCCAGTAGAATCCGAGGGCCGCCACGAGGCAAATTGGTATTTCGACTAGCTTCACGCCGAGCATAACCGTTCGTTTGCTATATCGATCCGCGATCTGTCCAGCGTATCCGGACAGGAAGATGAACGGCAGTGTGAGGCACAATCCGACGATCGACTGTCCGCCCTTCCCCAGCCCCTCGCGGCCGAAGTTATGGTCCCATAGGCCGCCCGTTGCGACCATAAAAACCAGAACCTGTTTGAGGATGTTATCGTTTCCAGCTCCCAGGAATTGGGTCACAAGTAGCGATGTAAAGGCCCGGTTCAAAAGTTGCCCACGGGACGCCATTTCCTGCATCAAATTGTTCCTTTGTTTGCTTCCCGTGTCTCGTCCGCCGTCGATGGTCCCTGGGTTCGAATTAGAGCAGTTTACGGAGCCAGGGACCATATCGTTTATTCGCCTCTCACCCGCCGATTCCTGCCAGAATTGACTTTATTCGACGAAACGGCGAACATACAGTCTGGCATCTAAATGAATCGAACGACGTGGGGTAAATTATGTTCCGTGGGTTATGTATTGTTGCGGTGCTCCTGATGAATTCCATCGTGCAGGCCGGCGAAATGCGCACGTGGATCGATCGTACCGGAAAGCACAAAATCAAGGCCGAACTCGTTTCGTACGAAAAGGGAAATGTCACCCTCAAGACAGCGGAAGGAAAACTGATCACGTTAGTGGTTTTTAAACTCAGTAAGCCCGACCGAGAATTTGTGTACAAGTTCCACAATCCGGAGTACGGAAAACGCAAATCGCGTGAAAGTGCGTCTGACGATGCAAAAGGTGGCGGCACTACTGACGGAGACGACGCCACCACAGAAGATGATTCGACGGAGATTGACGAGAGCGGGAAGAGCAAGACGGAAGGTGGCGCCCGCGCCACAAAATCGAAAAAAGATCGATCGACTCGGCGGCCGCTACGAGGGAAAGATCGCGATCGAGTTGCTCGCGATCAGGAATCACCTTCGAGTTCGCCAATAACCGATTCAGTTTCCGAGCCAGGCCAACAAAAAGTCGAAATAATAGCCCGTGCACAGAGCGGTGGCGCCATCGGCGAGGAGGAAGCCGCGCCCCTAT
>JAQCHP010000016.1 GCA_027619595.1 Planctomycetota bacterium | reverse complement strand
CTGACACAATTTACTGCCGCCTCGATTCCTTGAAGCCATAAGCCAGATTCCTTTCAAGCTGATGCGTATCGGTTTGGGTTGCTAGGGAATCTGGCTTATTTCATTTATCCATTTTGACGAAAGCCCCAGTTTTTTCGGTAAAAAAATCAGCTACGGCGTTGCCCGTCGGGCGCCTGTACCGATCCTCTACCTCAGGCACTTCCTTTGCGGTTCTCACCGTTCCGCTGCGTGATCGAGATCGCCGCGTTTGGGGTACTGCTACGATCGTAATTCCCTGCGACAGTCACACGGTACTTCGCGCGCGCCTGGACGAAATGACGGCTGTCATGGCGCTCGTGCACGAGTTATCTCACGTCTCAAGAATGCCGACAAGTAGCAGCGATGCGACGCAGTCGCGTTCCGATTTGACACGCATCGCTAAATCGACAGAGTATGGCTCCATTCAAGAATTTGCCTTTGCTTTCGCGAACACGCTAAAAACGAAACTCGATTGCGAGCAGGTGTCACTGGGAATCGCCCGTGGTTCGAGTATTCAACTGTTATGTATTTCAGGATCGGACGTCTTGTATCCACATGCACCTGGCGCAGCCGTCATTGTGCATGCCATGCAGGAGTGTTTGGACGCGCAGCAGGTGGTCTGTTTTCAGTTGGAAAACGAACGCGGAAAAGGGGGGGGCATACTGGGCATCGCTTGCATCGTGAGTGGCATGAAACGGTGGCACAGGCCTGCGTGGCCAGCGTACCGTTGGTTCTCGATGGTCGTTGCGTGGCTGTATTGGGATTGCGTCGGCGAGGGAGCGACCATTTTCTAGTGGCGAGCTTCAGCGGGTCGTCGAAATGGCCTCACCGTTGTCCACAGGGCTCTTGTTGCTCGATCGAGGCCATAGGTCACTTAGTCGACACATCGCGGATGACGTGCGAGACGAAGTGCCTCGTTGGTTCGGTCGTCACGGACGAGGTCGTCGGATCGCCTTGGTAGCCGCAGCGGCCTTTGGAGTTTGGTTCGGTTTCGCGAAAAAGGACTACGAAGTCACGGTATCCTGCACAGTTCACCCGCTGGAACAGCGGACTTTGGCCGCTCCATTTGAAGGCGTCATTGCCGCGCAGCATGTCGAGCCGGGCGAACAGGTCGTGGCGGGGCAATTATTAGTTGAAATGGAGACCCGCGAGTTGCGAGTTCGACGTGCAGAACTCGTGGCGGAGGTGGAAGTCGCCAGCGTGGAGCGATCGCACGCCACAGACCTTGGGGACATGGCTGCTGCTGCCCAAGCGCACGCGCGCTGGAAGGCGGCAACCGCTCGATTGGCCGTCGTTGATTTGCAATTGCAGCAATCGCAAATTCGCGCCATCTCCGACGGTGTCATCCTGGAAGGTGAACTGGCTCATCGTGTGGGACAAACTGTGCCACTGGGTGAGTCGCTGTTGGAATTCAGTGATGCCCAGCATTGGCGGGTTGAGCTGGAAGTGCCGGAGTACCTAGCTCCTTTGTTGGAAATCACTCAACCAGGTACGTTTGCGGCTGTCGCTCGTCCGGACATCGTCACGCCGTGCGAAATCCATTCGATTCACGCAACGGCTTTCCGCAAACACGCCAAGAATTACTTCGTAGCCCGTGCCAACATCACCGGTACGCCACCCGATTGGATGCGTGCAGGAATGGACGGTGTCGCTCGTGTCAATGTTGGTCGACATCGCGTGTGGTGGATTTCTCTGCACCGATTGATCGGCGCATTGCAGCTACAGATCTGGAAGTGGTAGTGTATCATGTCGACTGGCATTTCGGATATCGCTGCCCGACTGCGACAGGTTCGCGTTGAACCGCGGCCTGAGTTGCGTGTAACTCGTCATTTAATGGGGGGGAAACCCCAATATGTCATCACGGATCCCACGTCGTTGCAAAGCCATAAATTTGGTGCAGACGACTATCAGTTAATTGTCGCACTTTCGGATAAGCGTACGTTGCAGGAAGTGTTTCAGCAATTTGTCGCAGCCGGTACGCTGAAGCTCGACGACGAGGAGCAATTTTTTCGGTTCATCCTGTATCTACATCAGATTGGCCTGCTGAATCTGCCGTTGGCCGACGGCCGTACGCTTTATCGTAGATTTCAAAGGCGGAACGCGAAGAGCTGGACCGGCCGCTTCATGAACATGCTGTTCTTGCGGGTGCCGCTCGTGCAACCCGATCGATTTCTCGATCGGACGCACCGGTGGGTGCGTCCGCTTTTTACACGAACGGCGCTGCTGATTTGGTGTCTCAGCATGTTGGTCAGTGGATTTTGTGTTTGGTCACAGTGGGATCGATTCAAGCAGCCACTGCCAGGTCTCTTCGATCTTCAGAACTTGCCCGCCTTGTGGTTGCTGCTGATTGGGCTCAAGGTATTTCACGAATTGGGCCACGCGTATGCCTGTCGCGTATTTGGTGGTAGCGTTCCGGAAATCGGTGCGTATTTTATCCTTCTGACCCCGTGCGCATACGTCGATGCCTCCTCTTCGTGGGGGTTTGCAAACCGTTGGCACAGGATGGTAGTGGCCTTGGCGGGCATGTACATTGAATCGATTATCGCCATGGTCGCCCTGATGATTTGGTGTTTTCAGCCCGATACCTGGTTAGCTGGATTTGCACACGAGGCGATTGTACTTACGACGATTGTTACCATCGGGTTCAATGCCAATCCCCTGATGCGATACGACGGATATTTCGTGTTAAGTGATCTGTTGAATCGTCCCAATTTGCGTGGTGAATCTCAGGGTGTTTTTTATGCGGCGATGAAGCGGCTGTTGTTTGGCATCGTAGGGCCCTCGGAGACATTACCGTGGCGGACGTTTTTGCTGTATTGCAGTTTTGGCGCTGCCAGTGTAATTTACCAGCAACTGGTCGTGGTGGGGATCTGCGTTACATTGCTAACCCGTATTCCGCTCGTGGGACTGCTATTCGGCGGATGTTTCGCAGCAATTTCTTTGGGTGGACAATTAGTTCAATACATCAGGTACGTTCTTGCTTCCGAGGAGTTGAGCGATCGACGTCTCAAAGCGGGGTTGGTAACGGTCACCATTTTGGCTTGCATCGGTTTGGCAGGCGTCTTGCCGATGCCAATTCAGTATACGAGTGAAGGTACATTGATCCGCGCTGACGATCAAACATTGCGTGCCAAATCGCCAGGTTTCTTGCGTAAAGTTTCCGTTGTTCATGGGCAAAATGTGAGTGCGGGAGATGTTATTTGTGAACTCGACAATGCTGAGATCCCCGCCCTAATCGCCGAGACGGAAGGTACGTTACTTGAGTTACGCAGCAGCCTTCCCCATGAGTCCAACCACAATCGTGCACTAGCGACACAAACCCAGCGTCGCATCGAGCAGCACAAGTACGAGTTGGCAGACTTGGTGTCGCAGCAGCGAGAATTGCAGGTCACGTCACCTTGGGACGGGCCAGTGGCGCTGGAAGCGTCACTCGATCACTTGGGCAAGTTTGTGCGGGTGGGTGAGCCAGTTGCGATTGTCTCGTCCGGCGACTGGGTTGTGCAGTTGTTACTCAGCGAAGAGGAACTACTGGGTCGACTTGTGCAGATAGGTGCCGCCGCACAAGTGCGTCTATTAGGATTTCCACATCAGCAGTGTTCTGGGCGTGTTACACGCGTGGCTAGTTTTCATGTCGACGCGACGAACCAAGCCTCGCAGACTCCAGACACGGCCATGCACGACGGTTCGGGGCGCCCCGCGACCGACCCGTTCCGCACCTACTTCGAAGTGCATGTGACGTTGGACGAAGCGGCTATGAGCACAGAAATGCGACGTCGCGGAATGACGGCTATCGTTCGCTTGGAGGCACCTCCAGAGGCTCTGGGGGCAGTTGTCTATCGTCGTCTGCGCCAATTTGGGAATCGGTTGGTGTTGGCTCAATAGTTGATTCGACTGTCGGAATGCGGTAAAGCGGGCAGTCCCAACCACCTCCGAGTGCTTTATACGTCTGAATGACATTTAACAAGACCTGGCCGTTACTCAGCACAAGTTCTTCTTCTACATTGAGTAATTCGCGTTGTGTTACCACTACGGTGATGAAGTCGACGAGGCCCTCCTCCCAACGAGTTTGGCTCAATTTTGCTGCCTCTTGCGTGGCTTGCACTACCGCGGTCATCGCTTGGGAGCGTTCGGTCTGCCGGTGATAGCCCACGAGGGAGTTTTCCACTTCCTCGATTGACCGCAAGACGGACTGTTGATAACGAGCCAACGACCCTTCGAACTGGATACGGCGAACCTCGACGTTATTGCGCAGTTTGCCGAAGTTGAGCACGTTCCAACGGAACGACGGTCCGACAGCGTGTGCCAGAGCCGCGGATGTGAAAAGGTCGCTGACCGAACGGGCTTCGACGTCAATGCTCCCACGTATAGTAATTTGAGGGAGCCGATCTGCGATGGCGACACCGACGAGCGCATTCGCAGAAGCAACCTGCAGTTCCGCCTGTCGAACATCGGGCCGACGACGCACGAGATCGGCCGGGACGCCGACCATCATGGTTTGCTCGAATTGAGGTAGCTCGATCGATCCGAGTCGCAAGTCAAATTCCTCACTGGGAGCAACTCCAGTTAATACTGCCAGGCGATTGCGATTTCGTTGAATGTCTTGCTCTAGTTCTGGCAGACGTGAAGCGGTTCTACGGACATGCGCGTCGGCCAGTGCTTCGTCGAGCGGGTTGAGCAGTCCAGCTGCGTGCCGATGCTGGACCTTTTCGAGGGTTTGCCCTTGAAGCATTAGATTTTGTTGGACGACGTTGAGTCTCGTTTCGGCTACGCGGAGTTGCACGTAGGTGGCTGCCAAGTCGGCCACCAGGGAAACCTGGAAGTACTTGGCAAACTCGGCCTCTGCGTCGGCGTCGGCGCGGGCCGACTCAACGGTTCGTGCTATCTTACCAAACAGGTCGATTTCCCAGGAAGTGTCGAATCCCATGGAGTAGAAATCAAACGGAGGGGTCGACTGTAAACTGTTGCCGAACTGCGATGACTTACCACTTATGTCTCGATAGGAATAGGACGAGGTGCCGGACATTTGCGGGAACCAATCTCCACGCACCACACCCAAGCGAGCACGTGCTTCTCGTACTCGCAGATAAGCTTGCCGTAGATCGAGGTTCGCTTGTCGGGCGTCCGTTATAAGTGAGGACAAAATTGGGTCGTGGAAAGAGTCCCACCAGCACTCGCATGGGTTGGGAGGTGCTAGTTCTTCACTTCCTGCGGCCTGGAAGTGACGGGCGAGCGTTGGTGGCAAGGGGCGTTGAAAGTCGGGTCCCACAACGCATCCGGACAGTAGATGGCAGGTAAGGACAATAAGGATCCAATACCGCGGCCATGCTGGCAGAGCGTGTCGTTCGGGTGCGTGCCCCAATCCGTCCATGGATCCCATCCATAGGCTATGGACCTATATCGTCGGGTCGCTATCCCTGCGACCGTCACTTCCCCGTTTCATCGACGGTTGTTCCATCGTAGTTGTCGTAAACGGTAGCCGGCAGAGCATTAAACATTCGTGGTACTTTTGCTACAGGCGATACACGTCGAACCGAGTCGACTTCTTTGAAAAAAAATAACGTAGGGTTATGGTGGGGCTGCGCTACGAGCTGAATCGCACAGGTCAGTTATCTGTTGCGCATGACGGAGCATCGAGGCAAATAATGCGATTGTGGAGAAGAATGGTGAAGTTTCCGTACCGGTTCATTCTTGTTTTTGCGATTGCACAAGTAGGTCAATCGTCAGAACCGCTACCATTGCTACCTGACGAGCGCGTGGTCGACATGCTTCCGGCGAGTACTCTTCCGTGGCAGTTTGCGGAAATCAGTTCGCAGGTGGACGGCTTGGTTACCGAGGTTCATGTCCAGGAGGGTAACCTAGTAGTCCAAGGCCAGCCGTTAGCGTCGCTTGATAGCAAAGTTTCCGTCGCGGCTGTGGCTATCGCGGCGGCGCAGGCTGCAGCGGTAACCAATCTCGAATTGGCTGAAATTCAAAGTTCGAGTGCGAAGAGGCAACTGGCGCGAGTCGAGTCGGCCCACCTGAAAAATGCCGCTTCTGCCAGCGAGCTGGAAGACGCACGTAATCGCGTCGCAGAAAGCGATGCCCTCGTTCGGCAGGCGGCAGAACGCCTAGACCACGCGAAAGCTGTATTGCAGCACGAGCAGGCCAAGCTCGACGAGTATTGCGTCCGGGCGCCGTTTGACGGGTCTATCGTGAGAATTCAAGTGCGTGTCGGTGAAAATGCGAGCCGGTCAAAAGCTATAGTGACCCTCGCGAACCTCAAGAAATTGAGGGCAGACCTCTTCGTGCCTGCCAAATTCTTCGGCGAACTTCGGCCCGGCATGGAAATGCGTTTGGAGGCCAGTGCGCCGGTGAGCCGTCAAATCATGGGACAGCTTGAATATGTGGAGCCGATGATCGATGCGGCAACGTCAGCCTTTCGTTGCGTCGTTTCAATTCCCAACGAGAACCAGCTTCTTCCATCGGGGTTTCAAGTTCGATGGTGCACAGAAAAATCCCAAGACAGCCATGACGGTGCGTTGATTTCATCACGTTAACGCTTTTCAATCCAACACGATCAATTCCCATTCCCGCGAGAGTACACCGTGAGCAAAGACAAGAAAAAGCAGCCCTCAACGCCCGTACGAACGCTGAAGCCCGATTTCAAATCGACAGCTTTGGAACGTCGCGTCTTGATGTCGGCAACTTGGGTATCTGCGGAAACACCGGAATCCCAGGAAGCACAATCAGAAGAATCGCATCACGATGGCGACAGTTCGGTGGCACTCAAGGAAGCCAATCAAGGGGTGCTAGGCCAGGCGGCTCAACACGGAAACGACGACTGGATGGTTGGCGAACACCTCGAAGGGAAGTCTCACGACGACGACCTATTCGGTAGTAAAGGTAACGACCAAATTTTCGGCGGCGAAGGCAATGATCGTCTTGATGGCGCTGCCGGTGATGACTACTTGAGCGGTGGCGACGGCGACGACGTCCTCTCCGGCGGTGAAGGCAACGATGTCCTGTCGGGCGGCGCTGGGAATGATCGTCTTGATGGTGGCGTCGGTGATGATCGCTTGAGTGGCGGTGAAGGCAACGATGTCTTGTCGGGCGGCGCGGGGAATGATCGTCTTGATGGCGGTGCCGGTGATGATCGCTTGAGCGGCGGTGAAGGCAACGATGTCCTGGTAGGCGGCGCTGGCAATGATTTCGTAGATGGTGGGGCTGGCACGGATTCCGTGTTGCTCACGGGAAAATTGTCGGATTATTCGATTGAGGTGAATGCGGACGGGTCGTTTACTCTCACTGACCTGCGAGGGATCGATGGCCAGGACCGCGTAATCAATGTCGAGAATTTCCAATTCGCCGATGGCCAATTTTCGGAACAGGACCTCTTGAGAATGCTAGAGCCGCAGGACTTATCTTCCGACGGTGGATCGGAGGATACGCTCGGCATTCGTTCCACAGCTGAAATTGATCGAGATCTTGACGCAGTATCTAACTTGATTCAGGACGATTGGGGCCGCCCCGACGCGTCATCGAACGAAGGGGTCACTTGGTCAACAGACCATGACGGGACACCCGATGCTTCTGACTCAACGGACTGGCTCGAATTTGATTTTGGCGATCTGCAGGAGGTCTCCGAAGCGGGCGATGAGGCTGCACTTGCGGTGACGGAAAGTGGTCTGGAAGTGTCGGACCACGATAATTCGACCGAGAGCGAATCGGTCAACGCAACAGATTCCAATTCCGATGATGACGCCCATCCGGCCAACAACGCTTCGTTTAGCCTTTGGGGTCTAGTGCGAGCGTTGGGGGGATCGCGGAATCAACGAGAATCGAGTGGACGTAACCGATAGTGTACAAACTTGGCCAATTATCGACCTAACCAGCCCTTAAACGCCTTTCAATTCGGCGCACCACATCGCGTATACGATGGGACTCGGCACCCAGTCGAATCTGAGCCCCATTTTCGATCCATTCGGCGACCCGTTTTTCTGCAGAGATAACGGTTGTGTGGCTACTTCGGCCGAAATGCTTACTGATTTCCGTCAAACCGGACGGAGTATATCGGCGGGCTAGCCACATGGCGAGCATCCGCGGTTGAGCCAATTGTTGGGTGCGTCCTGCCGACTGTAGCGATTTGCGATCGAGTCCAAAGACTTCACAAACAATCCGTTCAATTTCTCCCAACTGAACAAGGCGAATATGATCTCCGTAGATTTCATCCAAAATCTTTTGTGTCGTGGCAGTCGTGATCGGCGTACGATGGGTCTGTTGATGTGTCCATAGCACGTTGAGGATCCCGCGAATTTGACGTCCGTCTCCCTCAATCTGTTCTGCTACTAGGGATAGAACGTCGTCCGGCAGCGCTAACTGTCGTTCGAGCGCGCCTTGCTGTACCAAATTCCTGCGAACTTCTAGGTTGAGCGGGTCCATGCGGCAGGAGAGTCCGCCGACGATGCGCGTACAGAAATCTTGCCCTAACTCCGTCATTTGCGCTGCGGGGCGATCCCCGGCCAATAATACCTGTCGTCCCTGCCGAGCCGCGCTATCCAAGGTATTCACAACTTCAACAATCGTGGCATGTTTACCGCAGAAGAACTGGACATCGTCCAGGATCAAGAGGTCCACCTCACGGTACTTACTTCGAAAACTCGGTAGCCCTTTGCCATGGAGGGCCGCTAAGAAAAAGGTTGTAAACTGCTCGGCAGACAGATAAACAACGCGCCGACGAGGGTACCTTTGGCGAAAGCGAGTCCATGACGCCTCCAATAGATGTGATTTGCCACAACCGGGTGGACCGTGCAAGAATAACGGAGAGACGCGTCCTGGTTCCTCCAGCGCCATTCTGGCCGACGTAATCGCCAGCTCATTACACGGACCTGGTATCAACGTCTCTAGACGAGCGAATCGACGACGCGAAGAATGCGATCCCTCCATTTTCGGAAGTTCGGGTCGCTGGGCGGAATCGGGACGCTCTGCGCTATTCTCTTGGATCGTCGGAATCTGCCTACCGGTCGGTAACGTATTGGCCTCAGATGTCAAAGGTCCTACCACTGCCGTTTCTTCGACGGAGCGTGTCAGTTTACACCCGCGGCTGACAGAACCCATTGGATTTTCGGTATTCGTAATACTTGCCGTATGTTTCGTAGTCGTATTATCAACATGATTCGCCGCGGAGTGATTCCCCGCCGGATGATTCGCCACAGACAGGCACGGTTGTACGGCGTATTCTACCGTAATCGAAGGTGACAACTGCGCCACCACACGGTCAATATGCCCCCGAAAGTTTTTTTGCACTGTCTCCAGGCTGAATCGATTTTGGGCTTCGAATCGAATGCCGCCCGCGATGGGAGACAATCGAATACGCGTGCCAAACCACAAGTCAAATCGGTCTGCGCCCAGCTCCCGTATCAGCGAATCGCGGATTGCCGGCACGACGTCCGTATCGTGGATATTCACGTCCTGCACCTAATGTCTGAGCGCACCCCGAGCGGCAAGCGCACGAAGAGAGTGTAACAACGTAACCGAGCGATTTCCCGGAAGATTCAACCTAAGTGGCATGGTTCGGATCACGGCCAAAAATTGGGCCAAGCTCGTGTTCGAATTGCCTCACGTCTGTGGCTGATTTTAGGGCTGCTATCGTGCATGTCAAACCGCCTTAAGACAATCTTGACATTTTTTGTTGAAGACCACAAAACAACACGGAAAAATCGGAGCGGGCGACATTCGCTCCGCTCGGCCCCTTGCCATATGTTCGTGGATAAGTTGTGAATTGAGTCGCCGCTGTTCGCCGGTGAAGTCGCCCAACCTTCATTCGCATAAGTACTTAGGGCGAACTAGCAAGTGGCAAACGGTACGTATTGCTGAACGCACGCGTGTCGCGACCTAACCATCCCCCCCGATTTCAGAGCATCCGGGCGTAAAATGCAAATTGGCTTCCCGGACAAAACTGATTGCGTCCGTAGAGTCGCTGAGCTGGTTCGTTTTCGACGTCCACGTAAACCCCTAGCGTTCGACAATTCCAAGCTTGTGCCGTATGCCTCGCGTAGGCGATGAGTTCATTGCCGATCCCGGCGCCGCGCGCGGAGGGTATGAGTCCCAGGTATTCCACGGTTACTTGATCCTGTAGCCCATGGCGGCTCATGACAACGCACCCCACATCGACGCCCTGTGCCGTCGTGGCAATGGCATACGTCGACTGACCGCTACTCGGTCCCATGCCCAACAGTATCTCCTGAATGCTGCGCGGGTCGTGCCAATTGCGGCAATCGTGTGAGTCGATCAGAGTGGCTGAATAGACGCGCACAAGTCGGTCGTCGTTCGGTTCCAACGTCCTAAACACGAGCGACTCCGAGTGACTGTCGGATTGGTTGTGCTCGACGGGTCCGGCCAGATAATCAATATGCGTAATCCGCGAGTAACCACTTCGTCGGAAGTCATCGTCAGGGCATTCAACGAGCCCCTGGGGCCAAGTCAAACATGCGACATGAGCCAGCGGGCGAATGACCGCATGCAATCGGTCGTAGAGCTGTTGGCGGTCGCCTGACAAAAAGTTTGCAGCACCCCATGCCGGCCAAACTCTCGCCAGCCGCCCGGGTCGGATACTGGCGGCCGTGAAGCCGCGAACCGTTTCCCGCTCGACAGCAACCATCCAATACGTAGGAGGAACGTCGGTAGGCACATCCAGCGTTGGAGAAACAGAAGTGTTCGTATCGGTTGCCGGAGCCATACCGCTACCCGCCGGCACTTGTCGTAACCATGACCACAGGATGGCGCGCTCCAGCGGGCGCGGCGAGCGAAATTCAATGAGAACACCTTTAACGAAAAAATTAGGCTTCTAGGCTTGCCCAACCGTTAAGACGATACTCGATCTTTCGAGCTACGGCGCGGCGAAGACTCTTTAGCTTCTTCAAGCGGAGTTAACGCATTGGGTTGCGTAGGGGTATTTCGTTGGAGCAACTCTTTCAGCCAGTCGCTCGGCCCCAATCTGTGGCCGGGCCGATTGAGCTCTACCTGGACACGATACACGGGTAGGGCATTTTGCACGCCGCCCCGACTCGCAAGATTTACCCAAATTGCGTTTTCGGCCGCTTTCGCTCCTGAAGAAGTATACAGACGTCCATTATTAGAAGGTTGCGGCTGCAGGCCATAGTGACGCGACAGTGCATCCACCAGCGTCCCTGGCTCGTGCGTTGTTCCGGTGAAAGAAACTCGCTGCACCTGGCGGGTTTCGTCGAAACAAAAGCTCATGGAACCGACAACGTCATGAGGAGCCGTCCCCGTAGTGACCGGGACTCGATATTCTTCCAATCCGTCGGTTACCGGGAGGTTTGTGACACGTGACCAATGGGTGCCAACCCATTCCGGTTGGACATCGAAGCGAAATAGTTCGGCGGGGTGGTTGACCGGTGGACCGGCCATTTCCGCCAGCAGAGGATTATCGCGTGGTACCGTCCGTGCGGCAATTTCACGCAGGCGGTTCACGGTTTTTTCGACAGAGTTGCTACCCTGCGACGCTAACTCGGGGCGATCCGACTTCGTCACCAAGGTATCTTGCCGTCGTCCCGTTTGCGCCGCCGCCGAGGGTTTCCACAAGGAATCCCACATACCGCGCGCCGATTGGAACAGGTCGTTGTCGGTCAGTACATATGGCAGTCCGAACGCGGCGCCAAGAACTAAGGCAAACAGGAAGTTACGCGAGATTTTCATGATAGAGATTTCATCGTCTCCGTCCGACTGCGAACCTATGAAAGTATGCATGATTGCGAATATGACGACTAGGAAAGCCGTCTTGGGATCGGGCAGAGCAGCCGCCGGCCGGGAAGACGGCTTGCCTAAACCAACTAAACCGATTCGTGAACACGATCGGCAAATATCGCCACTGATTTGTGTCGATGGCGACAGACTATCAGTGTCGTAGCAGCCGATCCGCGGGTGTTTTGAAAGGCCTGCGCTAGTTGGTTGGCTGTAGCGTCCATGTGCCGACCTTTGACCTCGACTTGGCCAATACCTCGGCTTTGGAGGATCGCACGAATTCGTTTGCGATCGAAAGGTACGACGTCGGTGACGCGGAAAGATCGGGTGAGCGCCCCGACGCTGGGTTGTGAGCTTGTCAAATAGCGCCCGTCGGCATCGATGCGTTCCGCGGAAATCTGTTTGGCCAACAGGCCAGCTAACTGTGCAGCGAGAACCGCTGCGTGTGGTTCGATTACATATTCGCCCATCCCTGCAGCGAGGGGGGAGGCTTGCGGGAGTCCCACCAAAGGTTGCAGGGGATAACGGGTATCGATCACCGATGCAACGTGTTTTCCTGGATGTTTCGCCAAATTTCCGCACCACGCCACGAGCTGCGCGCAATGTCGGCCATGGCCAATCCATTCCCACTCGGCGTTGGGCCACCAATTCGGATCGGGGGTCAAGCCGGGTGCTAATTTGATCGCCATATGTGGATTGACTCGGCTCCATTTCTGTAGCGTTTCTAGGGAGGGTTCCGCTGCCGCCGGGTGGGATATCCGACGTTCCGCCACGCGGCGGTCGGGGTCGACGTGCCAGGCTGCTGCATCCAAAAGGTACTTCTCGCTCCCTTCGTCCTGCCACACCCGATGGTCGTCGTGAGGATGGACTTGGTGAAGATTGGTCAATGCAAAATGGGCGGTAACGGGGTCGCGATCAATCCCCCAGGCCGGGCCGCGGGTCGCGAGTCCCAGTAAATCGCCGCCGATTCCACAGCCGATGTCGGTTACGACCCCACCGGCTGGAAATCGTTGCGCCTTGTACGCCGCAATCGACCCATGCGTCGATTGCTCCAAACCCTTCAGGGTAAAAAAAAGGTGCTGGGCCGACGGGAATTTGTCACTGGCACGCCGTCGCAGAGCAATCGTGTCGACGATCAAGGCAGCTTGCGCAGGCGACAAGTGTCGCCGTAAGTTGGTCAGTTGCGCCAATTGGCGGTCGGGCGTGGTCGACACCGACTCCAACCAAGGCGCGGCTTCCGGGCTTGTTAACCATTGCGCGTCGGACAATTGGGACGAAAAATGGTCCGATTTCAATGGGGATTCCTCGAATTGAAGGAACTTGGATTCGGCAGATCCGGGCCGGAAGACCTGAGCGGGCAAGTTAGTTTTCGTCTGGCTGCCCGAGTAGTTGTTGTTCAATTTGGTCGGCCTGCCAAGCAATCGCGGAAATCAAGCGCGAAACTTCCAGGTTGTCCGCGGTTTCGACTAGCTGATTCGCCGCAATGACCACAAGCTCACCTCCGTCGCTGGGTTCCACGGCGAATGCCCCGTGCGCCAGTTGCCGGTTCCAACGTAGGTAGTTGAGGGCGTTCTCCGGTGTTGCAGGACCACAGGCCGTGTGGAAATGAATAAGTCGATTTTGCTCAGAATCGATTCGTGCAAAGTCTACCCGTACTCGCTGTCGTCGTGTGACCCCCAGTGGGACCACGATTTCTGCCGTGCCATCCGCTCGATCCTTCCAATTCCATCCGGCAGCCTGTGCAACCGATTGAACCAACTGCCTAGCGTCTTCGGTCTTGGCAGGCCGCTGCATGGCAGCGGGTGACGTCTGTTGTCGTGTAAAGTCGCGCAGATTGCCCGCCACCTGGCCGCTGCTGTGTGCGTCAATGGCCTTTTGGACCTCGTCGGGTGGCGTGATGGAATTGACAAAAAAATCGACCAATTCCAACCCGTAACGGGCAAAATCATCCGCGATTTTCGCTCGAGCCCCCGCGGAGATTTCGTCCAGTCGGGCTGGTAATTCCAGGATTCCCGCGTCGATCGTGGCTAAGAGATCTGTGAGCCGGGTGACGATCAAATCGCGCAGAAAAGCGGTGATTTCGTCCGTGGTGATACGACCTTGAGTCCCGACCATTGTATTAATCAAGACGCTACTGTCTTGCACGCGATAGGAAAATAGACCAAAGCCCCGCAAACGTACCATGCCGAAATCTTTGTCACGTAAGGCAATCGGTTGACGTGTGCCCCACCGCTGGTCGGTGAAGGTCTGCTTTCCCACAAAATAGACGGCTGCCTGAAACGGGCTTTTTTGCCAAGGAAGGGTTAACACGCGGGCAATCAGCGGCACATTGTCAGTTACAAGAGTGTGATGCCCCGGTCCGAACGTGTCCCATGCTTGCCCTTCGCGATAAAACACCGCTTCCTGGTTTTGTTGGACGATTAGTTGAGCGCCATAGGTTATATCTGTTGAACCTTCGGTCGGTTTGCGATGGAGTACGCATCGATTCGTGGAATCAAAAAAGTCGATTACTTCCCAACGAAATGCCATAGTTCTATGCCGAGGTGAGCGGCCCTTGGTGGTCAATTGGAACAAATAAGGAGATAAATCGTGCGGCTATCGTCTGTGCTCCTTCCACAGGGCTTCACGTTGATCGAGCAACCGGGTCACTTCGGCGACGTGTCGCTGGAAAGGTTCCGCACTGGCCGCCGTGCCTGGGGACATTTCTTCCAGGGCTACCGAAAAATTCTGCACGGCGTCGAGTAGATTCTCTTCACAATCGTAGAGATCCTGTAGCGCATCTCCGCTCAGTTTACCGGCTGAGCGGAGCCCATGGTAGTTTCCTGTTAGCCCTCGGACACGGGCCAGCAGCAATTCGATCTGATTCCTGATCCGTTCCCAGGGGACCAGCGAATCGAATTGCTCGGCGTCCGAAAACGTGCGCGTATAGGCATTGAGTCCGCGCTTACCGAGTTCCATTCGGTCGAGCATCCAGGCTCGCTTCTCAGCAAAGCTTCGTGCGCTGCCGCCTGACGGTTCGCGCCGCTGGAACCCAGGAGTGTACTGCAGTATCCATTCGGTCCAATTTCGCACTTGATTCTTCCCCAACGCTTCCCTTATGAAGGCCCTATCCATAGCTCAAATCGTTCTGGTGCCACCGTCGAATTGTGTATGCATTGTGTAGGAAAACACCACCATTCTGATAGGACAGTCGTGTATCGCATCATGATAGCGTTTTGCCGGGTATTTACGATCCTTTGGCTGCTGGGGAACTTGGGGGGGAAAGCGACCGCTACCACTCCCGTGCAGGACGAAAGGCCGCCTAAGGCTCCGGTTGCCCAGACAGTTGACGATTCTTCCAAATCAGATGGTAGCCAGTCGGGTGGCACGAAGACTGAGTCGCCAGGCGTTGTGCTGGCACCAGCACCGGTGTTGATGGCTGCCCGTCCGAACGAAAAGGCTGAGCCGACGAGCGTCTCACCACAGGTTCCCGAAGAAGAATCCGATGCCGATCCGGGGGATACCGGCGAGCGATCCTCGTCGTCGGCGGACAGTGGCAATAGTGTTGCCCCAGCCGACGCTGTCCCTGCGGAAGATGGAGCAGCCGGTGCAGAAAATCCTTCGCCGGTGGAAGCTTCGGCCGCCGAAGCGGTGCAGCAGGTCGACCGGCCCGCGCGGCAATATCTCCCCTTGAATGAACATGCGCAATTCCTGCGAGACCGAATTGTGAAATGCCTTCAGTTTTACTACCAGCAGAAGAACTTGAACACAAAGCAGGTGAGTGCTTGGTCCGTGATGCATGCGGCGCTATCGTTTGGAGTTGATTCGCGGGTGCATCGTGACGGTCCCCAGGGATCGTTAGTGAATGCCTTGGGGTGGCTATGTTGGAATGGAACGTGTCGCGATCGCAAAATGATGGAATGGAAGAACGAAAAGCTCGTCGTTTTGGAGGGTCCTGGATTTCAGGGGCACCCCGGTCAATTCCTGGCCGTGCTGGCCCAATGCAAAGTGGGTCGTGATTTTCCGTTACGAGTCAATGGCAAAGAACTTGTGGTTCAAGATCTCGTAAAAAGGGAAATGGAATCGTGCCGACCCGACATGGAATTAACTTTTAAGCTCATAGGGCTCTCACACTACCTAGCGTCCGATGCGAAATGGAAGAACGATCAGAATGACGATTGGAACATACCGCGGATGATCGAGATCGAGCTAGCGTCGCCCCTCAATGGGGTCGCGTGTGGGGGCACTCACCGGCTCATGGGCCTGAGTTATGCCGTGCGCCGCCGAGAATTTCGCAACGAGCCCTTGGATGGAGCTTGGGCCGCCGCGAAAAAACGGGTCGTACAGTACATTGACCGAACGTATGCGCTCCAAAATCCGGACGGCAGCTTCAGTAGTCAGTGGTATCAACGCAAAGCGGATTGGGGTGACACTGACCGTAAACTGCAGACAACAGGGCATATGCTGGAATGGCTCGTCTATTCATTGCCTGACGACCAACTCGATGATCCACGTGCGGTCCGTTCTGTTTCGTTTCTGACGGAGCATTTAATCAACAATCGCTTCTATGAGTGGGAAAACGGACCGCGCGGGCATGCACTCAGGGCGCTCATGACCTATGCGGACCGAAGATTCGGCTTGCAAGTTGCTGATTATGCACCTCAGGTTGCCAATCAACCCCGCACGAAAGCGCAACGTTAGGTGCCAAAATTCTACGAGCGAACTCGCCACAATTCGCGTGGTATTGACTGATAAAGGCCTGACACTTTGTTCATGCAGGCGAGTTGCATCGGGCAAAAAAGCCGATTGTTGGGCCTGGTTTTCCACGAAAACGCGGTTGCCCAATCCACGTCGGGCGGATACCATTCGAGCGTCCTACCGGCCTTTCCCCTACGCCAGGACACTGGGTTCTCGCATCACACGCGTCGTGCGGGTTAGATCCAGGATGCGTTTTCAATGTACTAGCGACCTCCTGACCAGTGCGTGAATGAAACCACCAAAAATCAGTGAGCCGTTCTCTACCATTTTGGGCCTAGCTGTGCAACTCGCGCGGGCTACCAAAGCCAATGCGCTCCTAGTTCTGTTGGATGCGCCTACCGATTGGGAGGAACTCAAGAGAGTGGCTGGCGACAAGAAGATCGTCATTGCTGCCGATGAAGAGATCCAAGTGGAAGGTGCCAAGCAGGCAGGGCTCGCGACGGTGGTTCGGGACTCCAGTGCCATGCCTGTTCAGGAGAAATTGGCGCAGGCTTTATTGAACGCAGTTGCCAGCGAAATCCTCGATGCGAACGCAGATGTCGTGGCCGTCTACGCCGGTTTTGAGCCCGACATGATTGATTCAATTAGCTTCATTCAACTGGATGAACACCTCGGTCGGCTCACTTCGCAAGATTTGCGGCAATTGCGGACGAAGGTCCCCTTAGAGACGCTCAAGATGGTGGTCGATCTGGCGGTCGAGATTGGTCGCGAAGGTCGCGAAGGGAAACCGGTGGGTACCCTGTTTGTAATCGGTGACGCAAGGAAGGTGCTCGCGGCCAGCCAGCCTAGTGGGTTTGACCCCATGAAGGGTTATAGTCGAAAGGACCGTCGACTACAGGATCCGCGCGTGCGCGAAGGGATCAAAGAGATCGCTCAATTGGATGGCGCATTTGTTGTTGCCGCCGATGGGACCGTGGAGGCGGCATGCCGACTACTGGATGTTTCCAGTACGGGCATCACGATGTCGAAAGGCCTGGGTGCCCGCCACCTGGCTGCGGCTGCGATTACGAAGAAAACGGAGTCGGTCGCAGCCGTTGTGAGTGAATCGAATGGAACCGTTCGTTTATTTCAACAGGGTGAAGTTATTCTGCGGATCGAACCGTTTCGACGTGCAATGAAATGGAAAGAATTTCAACTAGAACTAAGCGATTCCAGTGAATAGTGATTTCCGGGAATAGTGACGAGACTTGGCGGGTCTTGAGGTCGACCTGTCGACCGTGTGGAAACAGGGGAGAACCGTCATTAAAGTCGGCCTGCTCGGTGCCCTCCGGGCTACTGGAATGCTCGTTTCTGGTTCGGGCATGCAATCAGTACCGTTGTATCCTTGGGAGGGGCGCTTTCGTTTACGACGTTTGTGTTAACGATTGGGCGCTGAGGTATTCACAGGTTCCTGCCATTCCTATTGAGGCATACTCACGGTCCCGGCGGACTTCTTGGCTTCGCCATTACACTTGCATTCTTGGGTGCGGCAACCACGGAATTGTGGGGAATTCACGCGATCTTGGCCAACGACGGACGCTACGTCTTGTTTCGCTACTCACACCGGAACGATTCCTCAGTCAACTCAAGGCACGCGGTCGCCCGGAAGCCGTGCTGGAATTGGCTCAACTGACGGGAACACTCCAGATGTATTCGGCCGATCAAATCGCCGCTGCTGCATGGCAACGCGAGGACGCCGCGGCTACCGGCATTGGGTACGGAGTCGCGGTCCCGCACGCACGGCTGACAGGTTTGTCGAAACCCTTGGTGGCGGTCGGGCTATCGCATGATGGCATCGACTTTGATGCACCGGACGGCCGACTTTCGCACGTTGTCTTCTTGGTCCTGACACCGGACAACCAATCCGAAGCGCAATTGGACTTACAGGAGGAGATTGCGCGAATATTTTGCGACCGACGGATTTGGGATCGCGCCGTTCGTGCCGCGACGTGCGCGGAGTTTGTGACGATCTTGGGACAATCCGCTTCCCACGCAGGATCGAGCCCGTCGTGAGGAGAAAAGAGGAGGCGGAGCCTGCAAAGGCCGTGCGTTCCCAGGCGGAGCCTGGGAACGAGGTGAATTGAGTATACGGGTTAACGCGCTTTCAGGGATGCCTGTTCGGAAGTATCCACGTGAAATCGGCGTGTAGTATTCGCGGCTACGAGTTCTCGACAGGCACGCACCATTCCGTCGGTGTCGAGTCCCAAATCTTTCAGAAGTTCGCTCCGTTCGGCAAACGTTACGAATTCGTCGGGAATGCCCAGTCGACGGACTCGACGTGTATCGCCCCCCATGTCCGACAATTGTTCCAGCACGGCACTTCCAAAGCCACCCGCGAGGGCCGCTTCTTCGACCGTGACCAAGAAGCTGCCATCTCGGATTGCTTGCTTGAGGATGCTTTCGTCGAGCGGCTTCACGAACCTTGCATTGATAACGCCAATATCGAGTCCGTCGTGTTTTAGTTGATCGGCGGCCAAACGTGCCGTGGTGAGGAAGGGACCGCAGCACAAAATGTTCCCATCAGCTCCCCACGCTAGGACTTCCGCCCGGCCGAGTTTGATGGGCTGCCGGCTTCCGTGAATCTGTTCGGCCGTCGCCTTCGGGTAGCGTAAGGAACACGGGCCAGGGTGCTTCAAGGCGAATTCCAGCATGACCGCCAAATCATGGGCGTCGCCGGGCGCCATGACGACCATGTGTGGAAACATGCGCATGTACGCCAGGTCAAATACGCCATGGTGAGTCGGCCCGTCGGGGCCGGCTAATCCACCACGGTCCATCATGAAGGTCACCGGTAAATTTTGTAGCGACACTTCTTGAAAAATTTGATCAAAGCTACGCTGCAGAAATGTACTGTAAATATCGACGATCGGACGCAATCCGGCCTTGGCCTGTCCTGCTGCGAATGCCACGGCGTGCGATTCGCAAATGCCAACGTCAAAGAACCGGTCGGGAAATTCGTCGCGGACAGGTTCAAGCTTGTTGCCTTGGCACATAGCAGCCGTAATTACCGTCACGCGTGAATTCGATCGCATTTGTGCGCGGATGGCGTCGCGAGCGTGATTGGTGTAGGCCGCTTTCTTAGGCTCAGGTTTGACCACCGCCTTACCATTGCAGTTGTCAAAGGCCGGAGGCGAATGGAAAAAGACTGGGTCCGCTGCCGCTGGCTCGAAGCCGTGCCCCTTCTCAGTCACCACGTGCAATAAGACGGGCCCGTCGATGTCCTTGATCATTTCCAGGTACTTGCGGAGCACACCAATCTGATGGCCGTCCACGGGTCCGAAGTAGCGAAATCCAAGCTCCTCAAAGAGCATCCCGCCATGCAGACCCGCTTTGACCGACTCTTTCACCTGTGCCAGAAATCGTTCCACCGGATCACCAAAAACGGGGACCTTGTTCAGCGCTTTGACAACTTCCTCTTTCAGGCCGGTGTAGTAAGGATTTGTACGCAAGCGATCCAAATAGTCCGCCATGCCACCTACCCGCGGGCAAATGGACATTCGGTTGTCATTGAGTATGACCAGAAGCTTCTCTTTCATGCCCCCCGCATTATTGAGCGCTTCGTACACAATGCCAGACGGAAACGCACCATCGCCGATGACGGCCACACTGTGACGCCGCGTTTCGCCCAGCAATCGGTCGCCGCTCCGCAAGCCGAGTACCGATGACACGCTGCAGCCGGCATGCCCAGTCATGAACAGGTCGTACTCACTCTCTGCGGGGTTGGGGTACCCCATCAGACCGTCTCGCGTGCGAATGGTGTGAAACTTGTGATAACGACCGGTGATCAACTTGTGAGGGTATACTTGATGCCCTGTGTCCCATACCAGTCGGTCTTGGCTAAAATCGAACACGGAATGGAGTGCCAAACAAAGTTCGACGACTCCCAAATTGGAAGCAAAATGCGCTGTGCGAATGGACACCAAATTGCAAAGAACGTCTCGCATTTCAAATGCCAGGCGTTGAAGCTGATCAAGGCTCATGCCACGCAAATCGCGTGGTGATGTCAGTTCGGCGAGCGTCTTGTGTTCCATGGTGTATAACTTTCTTGAGGGCAACGTTCTTGGGAGTAACGTTGTTGTGAGCAGCTTAGCTTAACGATCTCTGGCCAAAATGTAGCGTGCGATGCTCTCCAATGTGTCCGTGGGACCTGAAAAGTCCACCAGTTCACCACAAGCTTGCTCCACAAGATTTGCGGCGAGTAAACGACTTTCGGGAATCCCTAAGAGTCGTGGATAGGTGAGTTTTCCCAGGTCGGAATCACGGCCCGTACGTTTCCCCAAAACCTGTTCGTCGCCCGACAAATCGAGCAGGTCATCGACGACCTGAAATGCCAATCCGATCTTGAGTCCATACGCTTCCAGACGGGATATTTGTTCGGTCGGAGCACCCGCGATTGTTGCGCCCAATTGCAGAGACGCTGCCAGCAGCGCCCCGGTTTTTCTATGGTGAATCGATTCGAGTTGTGCCAGATCATACTCGGATGAGTCGTGTTCGGCGGCTAGGTCGTCGGCCTGACCACCTACCAGTCGGGTTGGCCCTGCTGCACATGCTAAGAGGCGACAACATTCGGCAGCAACTTCCGGCGGCAGGTCAGTGGCAAGTGACTCAAATGCCATCGCGAGTAACGCATCACCCGCCAGAATCGCCACTGCCTCGCCATACTGGACGTGACAGGTGGGCCGACCACGCCGTAAATCGTCGTCGTCCATGGCGGGCAAATCGTCGTGAATCAGCGAATAAGCGTGTACCATTTCTACCGCGCAAGCTGCTGGGATTGCCTCTCCAGGATCACAACCGCAGGCTTCCGCCGCTGACAACACCAAGAGCGGGCGGAGACGCTTCCCGGGCGCCAATAAGCTATACCGAATGGCATCGCGAAGCACTTCCGGGCACCCCGATTGTAGTTCGCAGTAGCTTGCCAAGCGTTCATCGACGGACGAACGCCAAACGTGCAGCCGATCCGACAGCAGGGCGGGGAGCGGAATCGACATGGGCCGAACCATCAAAACAAAAGGTGACCGGGAAGGCATCCGCTCCGACAGAAATCCGATTCTGCGTTAACGCGTGCCTCAACGATCCAGTTTAGTTGTCCTGAGGCCAATGGCATAGGGAGGTTCTAGGCGCCCAAGTTGAGCGGCAAGAAGGGTTTTGCCGGCCCGTCAGTGACGGCGTGCGAAAGCCATCCCCTACCAGTGCCATGCCGCGTGTGCACTTAGAAAAGGTCTTGTGATTTGGCTCCCATGGGGGTGGTGGAATCGGGGGGCGGGGGCGCCGGTCGCGACGACGTGGATCGGCGATCGCTGCGCCGTGCTGCTTTTTCTGTCAAATCGGCCCCGGCTCCCTGATCTTCAAACGGAGTGGTTTGAGCCTGGCCATCAGGGCCGATCGCCACTAAGAGATCGATTCGCTGCTCCGCGCGACTCAGGGTTTGTTGGCAGCGCTTCGCATAGCGGATCCCCTCCTCGTAAAGCTCAATGCCTCGCTCCAGCGGTAGATCGTTGCTTTGCAACTGGGCGACAATTTTCTCCAATCGTTGCATCGCTTCATCAAACGACAGCGGGGTTTCGTCCAGCGTTCCGTCCTTGGGCGTACGTTGTCCCTCTTTTTTTTTCTGAGGTGTGTTCATACCGAATCTCCTGGTTCTGATGGCTGGATTCGCTGTTCTACCCGGGCCTGAAATCGTCCGCGGTGTACTTGTGCCTCGACATAGTCGCCAATTTGCAGTTGGTCGATGTCCATAATAACCTCTTTGCTCGTTGCGTGGTTGATGACGGCAAAGCCACGGCCGAGGACGGCCAAGGGACTGAGCACGTGCAGCTGGGCGGCAACCGCCGCAAAACGTTGTTGATGTCTCTGGTTTGTATGCCGTAGGGCCAAGGACGCGCTATGCCATAAGTCGTCGATCCGTCGAGATTCGTCCCGAATACGGTCGAGCGGTCGAGTCAATCGCGGGTGCTCGGCACAAAATCGCCATCGTTGTCGCGCCTGCTGTACACGGTTCAATACAGCGTGGTGCATAGCTTGTTCCAAGCGTTGAGCCTGTTGTAGCCACATCGCCTGATCAGGGACGACACGCTCGGCCGCCTCGCTGGGAGTAAGTGCTCGTACATCGGCCACAAGATCGCAAAGGGTTACGTCGATTTCGTGTCCCACGGCGGCGACGACTGGTATGGAAGCTGCCGAAATCGCCCGGATCAAACGTTCGTCGTTGTATGCCCAGAGGTCTTCGAGGCTACCGCCGCCACGGGTCAAGACAACCACATCGGGCCGGGGGAGCAATCGATGTGCGGCGTCCAGGCCGCGCAAAAGATCGGGGACAGCCTGGTCCCCTTGAACCGACGCTGGAATTACCAACATACGTGTGCCCTGGGAACGGCGTTTGGCAACTTCCAAGAAATCGCGTACCGCCGCACTCGTGGGACTCGTAACCACTGCCACCAGCCGCGGAAACTTCGGAATCGGACGTTTTCGTTCCGGTTCGAACAGTCCTTCCGCAGCCAATCGCTGTTGAAGTTGCTTGAGTGCCCATTGCAGCGCTCCTTCGCCCTGCAGTTCGATTGTCTTCACAACCAATTGGTAACTGCCGTGACGCGGGTAGACATCCAGTTCGCCACCGCATACCGCTAAAACGCCGTCTTGTAATCGGCCAGGTAAGCGACGAGCCACCGATTGCCAAATGACGGCGCGTAGCTGCGATTGACCATCCTTGAGAGTGAGGTAGATGTGGCCCGAAGCCGGTTGCGAGATATCGGATATTTCACCGGCTACCCACACCGATGGAAAGCTCGCCCGCAATTCACTGCGGATCTGAGCCGTCAGCTCCGTAACCGACACGATTTGGCGGAGTCCCGAGTTCATCAATGTGCTGCTGATGGCGAGATTTCTTCGGCCTGAGTCCATTTCTTCACCAGCCGTTGGATCTGGGGGTCGTTCTCCTTGGCCGCGATCCGTTCGATCGCTTCGATGTACCGACGCATGGAATGGTCGCTCAAGTAGTCAAGGCGCCCCTGAAGAAGGCTCATGCCCAACCCGCGAACTCGGTCCACAAACCGCCGCCAGCCCCGTAATTCTCGCAATGTGCCATGTGCGTCCAGGTAACATTCGGTGCCGGCATGCCGATATCCCATCCACGGGGGAGGAACACGACACACAATGTCGTTGTTGTTTACCCAACGGTAATGGGTAATCGGCGCGAAATTGACATACCGACGGTTTCCCACCCGCGGACTGCCGAAAGTGTAGAGGGCGGTTGGATTGGTATGTGCCTTGGACAACATGCATCGTCCGGCACAGATGGTGGCCATGGCTCCGCCTAAAGAATGTCCCGTGAACCAAAGCGGTTTGTCATGGCCACGGATCGACGGTTCAATCATTGGCCAGAGTGCATCGACTTCGGATTTGAAACCGAAGTGGACCCGTCCGGCCGTTTCAGCGACTGCCATGATGGCATTGGCATCTGCTTGCAGGTCGTTCCATTGGTTGGGCTCCGTGCCACGGCAAACCACGATACAATCGTGTTCGTTTTCAAATCGATACGCCTGTGCGCCATCTCGGTCAAAGTAGGCGACTTTTTGCAACTCGATCAGGGCCGCTGCCGCTAATGCATCCGGCTCGTGGCGGTAGGAGAGGTACGACAGTTCGGCAAACAACAGTGACTTTTGTAGGAATGTCAGCCGTGAGATAGGTCCCCGCAACCGTGATCTCCACACTTCCGATGGAGCAACCCGACTCGATTTGTCCACACTCATGATATCTGATTTGCACGCAACGCAACCATGCCCTCATTCGACGCAACCTCGTCAGCGCACATTCTAATGGCTCGGAGGTATCATCTCTAGCGGGTTGCGCCAGCGAACCCGGGGCGGTGCGAAGACCGGTACTTGTTGAGTACTCTTGCCGGCCGAACCGACCGGCTGCATCCGCATGCGAACTTGCTGCCGATAGCGTTGCCCCGTCGCTGCCCAATTTTCGGCCTGTAGAGTGAGCTGGATAAGTCGGTCTTGTACTTCTGCGCGAATCGATTCGAGCGTGGGGCGATCCAGGTCGGGAGGGACTTCGATGCGTTCTCCCCAAATCACACGCGCCCGGGAATTAAGACGTGGAATGGCAAATCGGTCCCATGTCGACATGCGCCAGGGACGATCATAGCCAATTCCAATCGGAACAATCGGACGTCCCAATTTAGACGCCAGAAAAATGGGTCCCAGAGCCACACTACGGCGCGGGCCCAGCGGGCCGTCTGGCGTAATGCCAAGGTTGCGCGAGTTATTGGCGCGAAGTAGTTCCAGCAGCGCGGCGCTCCCCCCGCGACGGCTTGAACCCCGTACCGAGTCAAAGCCTAAGTGCCGTGCGGCTTCCGTGAGCCAGTCCGCGTCACGATGAAGGCTGGCCAAAATTGCCGTGTTGGTAAGCCCCCGCGTGGCCATCGGGCAGAGCATGTACTCGTGCCAGAAAATTGCAATCACGGGCCCACGAAATTCCGGATGCACCGGATCCGAAGTGGGGTCTAAATGCTGCGCCTGGAATTCGACCGTGTTCGTCCAAGCACGCACGCCCATGGCAGCCAGTAGCCCGCCCAGTCGGCGTATCCGCCCTTCCAGTCTTCTCAATATGCGTTTCACAGAGCATCCTTGCCGAGACAGTGTTGTTAGCCTTCGTTCCAGAGAACCGTGGACCCACTTCCTGTCGATGTGTTCAATCAACGTGGTCGAAGAACCTCGTGTTCCGTAACCTATCCTCTAACTTATTCCCTAACGTATCCCCGATTTACTTATCCCCACTCCCCGTGGAATACCTCGACGGCGGGACCACGCATCAGGACATGATTTGAATCCGCGTCCCAATGGAGCGACAGGGCCCCCCCCAACAAATGCACACGAATGGATCGATCGGTGTGATTTCCCAACACCCCAGCCACACATACGGCGCTAGCGCCGGTGCCACACGCCAGCGTCTCGCCCGATCCCCGTTCCCAAGTTCGTTGTCGTACTTCGGTCCGTGAGAGGACTTGGACGAATTCGACGTTCGTGCGGCGCGGGAAGATCGGATGGTTCTCGATCTGAGGTCCGACCCGCAACACCCAGTCGTCGGTCAATTCGGGTACATAGACAATACAATGAGGATTTCCCATCGATATACATGTGACCGGGGGTAGCTGAGGAAGATCGGCTAACTGGATGTTCACTAGGGAATCGCCACTCAACGTTGTCGGAATCGCTGCGGCCGCCAGTCGGGGAGCGCCCATATCGACCTCGACTTCCTGCACCAGCTCGTTGTGCACTTCGACCCGAAGCGTCAAGATGCCGGCCTGGGTTTCGATGCGGAGCGGGTTGTTCTGGCATAACTTATGGTCGTAGACATATTTGGCCACACACCGAATGCCATTTCCACACATTTCGGCTTCGGAACCATCTGCGTTCAACATTTGCATTCGGGCGTCGGCTACCGTCGAAGGATGGATCACAATCAAGCCATCTCCTCCAACGCCAAAGTGCCGGTCTGACACCTGCCGTGCAAGTTCTGGTAGGTTGTCCGGGAGCGGATGACGGAATGCGTCCAGGTAGACATAGTCGTTACCGGCGCCCTGCATTTTAGTAAAAGGGATAGGTCGGTTCATCGTGTGGGCTGAGTTTCAGGTCCTGTTGGGCGAGCATTGGCGGTTGGATTGGAAAAGAGACTCTCGACGGTTTCATTCAAGCCGGGCAAGATTTCCTGGCGCATCAGCGGGTTGTCGATCGTGCCTTGGACTTGGATCTCTAAGAAACGCTGTGCCGCCTGGCTGACAAGGGGAAGCAAGTCACGCCATCGATGCGCACGTCCGACGATCGAATAGAGGCTCAGTTTTAGCGTGCGGTCGAATCCCACCACGCCGTTGCCGCGCAGGCTAATCGCATCGCCTTCCAAGTCAATATAGTCGAGCAAGACACTGTTGCCCAATAACCGATATCGGATATCGCTGGACGTAAACGCGGTCTTATTAGGTTGCTTGTTGCTGAGAATGCTCAAGAGTGACACCACGAACGGAAGCTCGTATAATTCGGCATGCCGCAATTGAACCGTGCCCTCCCCTTTGAGCGACTCAACACTCCCACCGTGCAACGTGAACTGGCCATCGCCAAAAATGCGACCTCGGATGTCTTTGATACCGCCATTGAGCTGCATGGCTAACTCTTGGATATCGCCATCAGAATAAGACATTTGTAAATCGAGCTTCCTTTGTGAATCAAGTGAAAGCTGCCCCTGCCATTTGAGGGCGCCACCAAAGACTTGTGCCGACATGGGGACCCCGTTGGGTTGCCCCACCTGCGTCCCCGAGCCCATCGTGAGGAACGGGCCGACCACTTCAATCGGTCCGCGAACGCCGGTGAATTGGACTTTTTGTAGCATCATCGAGTCGATATCCAGTTCTCCTCGCTGGATTTTTTCCTCGGTCGAATCGCGGCCGTAGAGTCGAATTTTTCCTGCAATATCGCGCAGGGGCAAACCACTGCCCAATCGCAGGTCTGTGCCAGTCACCGCGAGGTCCCAGTCCCACGAGAGATCGGGAAGAATGGGCGAAGGTTGTTCGATTTGGAGTTGTTTGCAGTCAATGTCGACGGGCGGACCCTGGACCTGCAAGGCCGTCAGGGGCTGGCTGATTCGTGACGGAAGTGCATGTAAAAGTTCGGCATCCAGACGCACGCGTTCCGCTCGCAGCGCCGGTAGGTCGAGCTTCCATCGCCCATCTTGCTGGACTTCGCCGATTCCAGCCGGCAGCGTTACCTTCGTGGGTCCGTGTCGGGCCTCCAGGTTCTTCAATTCGATCTTTCCGTGTCGATTCAGCGAAAATTCGCCCTGCAGTTCTTGAATGGCATAAGGGAACCAGGTTGGACGCAAGGCAATTTCTCTGCCCACGAGATTGCTCTCCGGTGGTAGTTTGAATGCTCGCACGTCAATCCAGGGGTGTGCATCGCCTCGGCGGTGTTCAAAATCGACCTGCAACTTGTCGAGCACACCGCGCGGCTGCAGGCTGCGCCAAATTCGTTGTGATGTGGGAGGCAACGCCGTTAGAAGTTCTTCTTCTAAAGCCACATCGTCTGCCACAAAATGCATGTCGAGCCATCCGGGCCGCCAGGTTCCTTGACAGCTGACATAGGCACTGTCATTTTCGCCGACAAAGTCTTGCCATTTAAACTGTCCGTCCTGCATCGTCAGGGTCCCTTGCACGTTGCGCAAGGGGTACGGGAAACGGTCGTGCTGAATTTGGGCTTGCGAAAACGTCAGGCTGAGCCGCGGACGGATGGGGCTATTGGGATGTTCTGCACGCTCCAAACGCAGGAACCCCGCGACGTCTCCCGTGGCGTGAAATTGTTTCACGACTTCTCCGGTGGCTGGCTGCAAAACCCCCAACGCTCCGATGAGTCGGTCGTCGATTGGAATCGATTGCTGCTTTGTATCCAGGGTCAGTTCACCGTACCAAGTTGGGCCAGGCCTGTGAATCTGTCCGTCAATTTCGATCGCGCGGCTGGCGACGATCCCCTGGAGTTTCTTAAACTCAATGCGTGGTTCTCCCGTATCGGAGGTTCCCAACGTCACATGCCCCCTCAGATGTTCGACCGGATAGGGGAATCGTTGAGCCAAGATCGATACGTCCTGACAGAATAAGTTCCCCTGCGGTTGCCATCGGTTGCCATCGCCCTGCACGGTGACTTCGGCATCGATGAGTCCGACGGGCCGATATTTTTCCCACATAGCGTGCAGGGCAGGGGGGAGTAAGTCGGCCAATTCGCGGTCAAACAAAAGTTTTTGCGCTGATAAGTGTGCCGTTCCACGTGGGCCTCCGTTTTGTCCTTCTATATCCGCGGAAAAGGCCAACGTTGTATGACCATAGTTGGCTCGACCGTCGGCGATTTTCAGAACCTGCGAGTTGGCGAAGACCCGGGCGGAGATCCCCGTTAAGGGATAGGAAAGTGTGGGGTGCACCCATTGCCCGCTATGCACTGCGCCATCCACTAAGAAGTGTTCGATGGCGGTTCCCTGTCCCGACAGTTCCCAGCGAAAATCAGCGTTGGCTTGTCCACGAAGGTCGCGCACGAATTCAAGCGGGGTGGGCCACGGAAACGCTTGTTCCAACTCGGGCGAAAGTTGAAGTCGCTGTAGCTCACCGGCAGCACGCCATTGGCCATGCGCTGCCTCCCAGTCGCCACGGACCTTAGCTTCACGAAAGACTTCGCCTGACAACGATCCCTCGCACTGGACGGATGCCAACTGGGGTGGCCTCCCCTCCGATGCGTGGATCGTGGGAACCAGTTTCGCGTGAATGTTGTGTAAGCGGTAAGTGCGAACCGGCGTATATCGCAAATCCTCGACGTGCAGTGTTCCATCTTCTATCTGAACCGGCGCCGGACGAACACCGCCGCCCACCACCGGCACCAAGTCGGAAAGGTCCCAGCTGCCATCGCCTCGGCATTCCAGACGCAGAGTCGGGCGACGAATGGTGACGAGCGTCACGTCGAGCTGCCGACGGATCAATTGCTCGAGTGTCACTGGGCAATGCAGGAAAAGTTCTTCGACGAAGACGGGCTCGCTCCGACGATCTTCGGCCATCTGCGGCAGGCGAACGAAAGCCACATTCCGGATCGAAATGCCTTCACCGGGGCGTAAGCGTGCGCCTCCAATGGTGATCTCTAGAGTCGGGAACCGTTCGGCAAACAGTCGCTCTGTATGCCGACGTATCTCCTCGTCCAATTGCTGCCAATACCACAAACCGCCTGCCACCGACACCGACACCGCACAAATGGTCAGCCACAGGAGCAGGTTGCGGTGATTGGTTTGTCGTTGCGTTGGCGTCCCTGCCACAGTTGATGCCCCAATGAATCGCCAGATCGGACCGGCGCTCCCCTTCGTCGTACGGTGCGAGTTTGTACACAATTCCCGCCCCGGCGGCCAGCTCGGTTGCCACCGCACGGCACCCAGGAGCCATTGCTAGCTAAGACTCGGGCGGAACGGCGTGAACCGGCATCGGTTGTCAGTCCCAATGCGTCGAAACTTGGCCCAAGACCCTGCAAAATTCTTCAATTTAGTAAAAAAAAATCCGTGCCGGGTTGCCGATCCTCACAGCCAAACGCCATAATCCGCAGTTTATCCGGTCTAACACGGGCACGGAGGGGATTGAGCATGCTGCAGGATAAGATTGCCACCGGCATCACCTTTGACGACGTTCTCTTGCTGCCACGCTACAGCAGCATTGTGCCGATCGAGGCGGATGTCAGCACGGACCTGACAGCACGAATTCGGCTGAATTTGCCCATCATCAGCTCTCCCATGGACACCGTCACCGAGAGTGCCATGGCAATCGCATTGGCACGAGAGGGGGGACTGGGCTTTATACACAAAAACATGTCGATCGAGCGGCAGACAGCGGAAGTCGATCGCGTGAAACGAAGTGCCAACGGAATCATTGTCGATCCGGTGACCCTCCCCTCCTCGGCGACGGTGGCCCAGGCGCTGTTGGTCATGGAGAAGCACAACGTTTCCGGTGTGCCCATCACCACCATCGACGGCCGGCTCGAAGGGATTTTGACCCGTCGTGACCTCCGCTTCTTGGAGTCGAGCGACATTCCGGTGTCCACCGTCATGACCAGTGAGAATCTGGTAACGGCGCGGGGGGAAGTAACGCTTGAAGAAGCTGAGAAGATTTTAACGAAAAAAAAGGTAGAGAAACTTTTGCTGGTTGACGATTCTTATTGCCTAACGGGTTTGATCACGATTAAAGATATCGACATGCTCCGCCGGTACCCCCATGCTTGCAAAGATAAGCAAGGACGGCTCAGGGTCGGAGCCGCCGTGGGTGTGAATGATTTCGAACGCATTCAAAACCTCATCGATAAAGATGTGGATGTCCTGGTGGTCGATAGTGCCCACGGGCATTCATCCAATGTGATTGAAACCGTACGTGAGATAAAGCGTCGTTGGGATATTGATGTGGTGGCCGGAAATGTGGCCACCGCGGAGGGTTGCCGCGACTTGATCGCAGCCGGTGCCGATGCCGTAAAGGTGGGAATTGGGCCCGGTTCGATTTGTACCACACGAGTTATTTCGGGAGTCGGTGTACCGCAGATCACGGCCATTGGAGCGGCTTGTTCCATGGCGGATCAAGCGGGAGTTCCTGTGATCGCGGACGGTGGCATCCGGTACTCCGGTGATATCACCAAAGCGATTGCGGCAGGCGCACGTGTAGCAATGATCGGTGGCCTATTGGCCGGATTGGAGGAAAGCCCAGGCGAACAGATTCTTTTCCAAGGACGCACCTTTAAGGTGTACCGAGGAATGGGATCGCTGGGTGCAATGGTTCAAGGGTCCAGTGATCGCTATCGACAAGCTGGTAGCGGAAAACTAGTGCCCGAAGGAGTGGAAGGACGCGTCCCCTACAAAGGTGCGCTCGGTCCATTCTTGTATCAGTTGGTGGGGGGGCTTCGCGCAGGTATGGGATATTGCGGTACAAGAACGATTGAAGAATTGCGGCGAGATGCCCAATTCATTCGAGTATCGCCGGCCAGTGTACGAGAAAGCCATCCACATGATATTTCGATCACGCAGGAAGCTCCCAACTACAGTCCTGAGTTTCGCGGCAGCTTCGATCCAAAGTAGATCGCAAGCTTGGTGGCAAAACGCAGTATGCGTGGTGTGCCTATCGACTGCCTGCACCCAGTTGGCAACTGCGGAAATCGACCTGAAACCGCGACAACCCACGCTGGCCGCACACTCCTCTTCGGCCGATCGAGCTTGGACATCGGCGAAGTCAATTCAAGATTCGTACGATGGTCTCGATTGGCGCTCACCTGATGGGTCTGATCATCAAACCACCGACGTTCGTCGCATCGATCACAACGAAGCATCTATTGCAACCGATCTATTTACGGCGACCACGGAAGCGATCGATCAGCCGACGATGGCCACGGTACAGCGACCAACGGAAAAGCGGACCACGGCGCAATCCTCAGCGTTTCGAGAGTCCGTTTCTTCCGCCAGCCACTCGTTTACACCCCTGCAACGTTCGATTGCCCGAACCGATTCGCGCTCCACAGGGGATCTGTCGGCGCTGCCTCTCCCGCCAGATCCGGCCGTCATGCGCTCGTTGGCTCAACAGAGACGTGAAGTTCCTACAACTGAAAATCGACCAAGAGACTACCGTATTGCAGCTGCCCTGGAATCAATCGCGGTTGAACTCACGGTAGACCAACCTTCTCTTCCCTTCGACCAGCCTCAGTCCGCGACGCTGGCCGCGCTGCAACAAACCGAATCAACACAATCAGTCAATGCCAAGTCCGATGCACTTCCTACTCGTTCTGTCCTCGTGGTGCCAGGCAACCGAACGACGCTTTCGGATACCCCCGACTTGGATCAGCAAGGGAGTTCCGAAACCAACGAGTTGGAGGCGCCGCAGGAGTTAGAGGAAACGAACGAAACGCAGGAGTTGAACGACGCCGACGAGTCGATCAACTTGTCGGACACTCACGATTTGCCGCCCGAATTACCCCAATCGAGTCCCGACTCGTCGGATCCGGAGTTGATGGCTCAAGAAAATTTACTGCGTGACCGAGCGACCGACGGGATTGAAGAGATCGAACCAAGTTCGGACGCTGAATCGTGCCGGCAAGGCGCGAAAGCCTGTCGTAGCGCTTGGGAACAGCTTCAGGAATCTAAAGTAAGCGAAATCAACTTGGATACGACTCCACCGTTCGAGCCGAGTGAAAAGGACCGGTCGGTGGCAAATCGCAAGAAGTTAGAGAAGCTGTCGAACACCGAATCGAGGCCCTGGCGGGATCGCCGCGGCCACGTACTCGCTGAAGGTCAATTACAAGATTTTCGCTTTGGAAAAGTAAGTCTACGAACGGCGGACGGAACGATCCAGCAGATCGCTCAGACCGAACTCAGTGACGAAGATACCTGCTTCTTGGCATCGATCTGGAATTTTCCCGAAGGGTGCCGGTTTGGCGACTCCGACTTCCAACCACGCAACTGGCATCTCTTAACGATGACGTGGACCGCGTCCGCCGTATGTCACAAGCCGCTCTATTTCGAGGATGTTTCTCTGGAACGCTATGGCCACACGTTCGGGCCTGTGCGCCAAACCTTCTTGTCAGGAGCCCATTTCTTCGGCAATGTGGTGATGCTGCCTTACAACGTGGGGCTGCATTCTCCCACAGAATGCCAATACACTTTGGGCTACTATCGGCCCGGTAGTTGTGCTCCTTGGTTGCTACATGCGTTGCCAATCAGCACGCGTGCCATCCGCTACCAAGCAAGTTCTATCCTCGGCGTTTCCGCGTTCCTGCCGTGAGTCGGCCGCGCCGAGGTATGCTTTGAATCCACGAGGAGATAACTCAACACAATTCGTCTATTAGCAACGTGCATTTTTTGCGACGGGAGCGATTGGAAGTGCGAAAGGCGGAGTCGGTAACGACTTCGCCTTTCGCCGTTTTGTAACCGTTCAGGCCTCACTGGGTTTGAGGCTCGCACACCGATGGCTTTGCCCACCGGCAGAGGTTGTGTCGGCGCTTCGTGCCTTCTCACATTCGTTCGAGAAGATAGATAGAATGCCCTGGCGTCGTTCCAGTACTACGGTTGCTTGAGTACCTGTTGTAACACAAAGGGCGGGATTCCGATCCCAACAACCTCGATCTCACCACAGATGGCGGGTCCTTGATCCACCAGCATTCCCCGTTTCAGTGCCACCAGCGAACAAGTGACATCGGCCGGACAGACTGCCGGTTCTGCGAATCCGGTATCGCAGTCAAGTCCCGATGGAATATCAACCGCGAGTTTCCGGGATGGGTGATCCCGCATGAGACGCAAGGCGCGACGGATCGGTAAACGCAAGTTTCCCGTCGTGCCGGTCCCCAGCAAACTGTCAACGGTCCAGTCGGCATTTGCGAGCCATTGACAACTGAGTGTCTCGTCGTCGCAATCGTCGGCCGAATAGAATTCGACGTTGCATCGCTGTAGGATGCGGTAGTTTTCTGCTGAATCGGGACTCAGTTGATCGGAGGGGGGAAACCACAATACCCGCACCGGAACTCCCCTGAGACTCAAGTGTCGGGCAATTACAAAACCGTCTCCACCATTGTTGCCGCGTCCGCACGCGATGGCCACTTGAGTTACCCCGCGTTTCAGCAGCGAGTCGGCCACGCCACGGCCGGCATTTTCCATTAGCACGAGCGACGACATGTGGAACTCGCGAATGGAAATATCGTCGATTGCACGCGACTGTTTACGAGTGAGTACGTATTTTTCGGAGGACTCAGCGCCGGACATACGGGTTTGCCTCTGCAAGTGTTACGTCGTCCATCTTAACCAATGAGATCGCGATGTGTCTGTCGTCGTTTTCGTCGCAGTTCCGGGCTGCCTTCCGTTTCGCGACGCATCTGGCGTTCCAGCTGAAACTGTGCCTCCTCATCGGGTCGCGTAAATCGTGCTCGTATCGATACGTCCACGAAGGCTACGGCCAACAGTGTCACCCCCAAGGACAATCCAAGCCGCCAAGCGGCGATACCTGTTGCCAGCGTAACCGTTGTTGCGTCATCGCTGGGCGACAAAAGGACTAGCGGCAATACCGCATACGCTGCCCACCACGTACAAATCCCGAACGCCAACAGCGAACCGCACCATTGGACAGTGGCCAACGTCAGGCGCGCCATCTTGCCTGGCGCAATAGCCATCGCTTCCGACTGTCGATCGATAGTTCTTGACCAGCGTGCTTGCCATACATGCTGAAGACAGACGACGCCACAAGCGAGTAGAAGAAGTGGAATTCCAAGAGTCTGCAAGACTTGCAACGTCAGTTCTTGCAGCGCTGGAACCAACTGTTCTGGCGGCAGAGAGCCACCGATCCAATTCTGTACGATCTGAGTTGCACGCTGCATGCCAAATGTGCCGTACCACCGAATAAGCAAGAGCAATCCCAGCCATGTTGTGGCAGCGCGAAAGGTGGGACTTGAGAACCACATCATTCGTTGCGTTCTCGTCGCGTGGTCGACGGCAGGCCGTGTTCTTTCTGTCTGCATTATTATCTCTGCCGGTTATTCTGGGCTGGAAACACGAGAATCACTCGAAATCCGTAGTTCGGCCTTTTCTAGCCGCTCGGTCGCATGATCCAGTAGTCCCATTGACCTAGCATGTGCTCAATTTCTCGGCCGAACATTGTCGTGACGCCCCCCAAAGAAATCATCAACAAAGCAATCGATAGAATTTGCAATGTCGGGATGGCCATATTCATCGTTTCCGCCGCCGGAGATATTCGGGCCAGGAATGCCATGAATACGAGTCCAAACAAGCCAGCGCAAGATAGAGGTAATGCGATGCGCCAGCCGATCAAGAGGCTTTGTTGCAGTAATTGTGTCAAACCACCGAGTAGGTTGGATGTCGGTAACTCGGCGCCAACTGGCAGCCGCTCACACGAGTCTAGAAATGCCGTCATGACGTGCTGCTCGCCGCGGATACTCAAGAATGCTAATAACGAAATCCACAAGAATAGCTGGCCAGTAGTTGTCGAAGATTCGGTACCACCATCGGCGAAGTGTGTACCCCAGAGGCTAAGACTGCTCATCTCCACAATTCCAGACACGACGCGGATGCTTGACAGAAGTATTCCTACACTCATCCCTAGCGACATCCCTACGATTGCTTCACCGACGAAGGTCGCGACAACGTTATCCGACATGCCTGCTGCTAGGGAAGCTCGGGCAGCCGAAGGTGCCACAAGCAGGGTAAGTAGTGCCGCAAAGAGCAGGCGGGCACGTAGCGAAACTCCGAATTCGATCAGCCACGGCAGAGTATTGCACATGGCCGTCATTCGCACTGCGACCAGTAGTAACGAAGGGGTGAATTCAATAATTGAATGGGGCAGGGTCATGGTGTGCCTCAGTGCCCGACCAGGAGTGTCGGGGTTCCCCAGGCTACGGCAGCAAATTGCGACAGTCGATCAAGTAGCCATGGCATGAGCACCACAAGCGTGGCGGCAGTTGCGATGATCCGCACGATCAGTAACGGCGTTGGATCGTTGACGCGTAGGGCCGCTTGAAGTGCGCTGGCCAGGGTTCCTCCCCCTATTGCCGCCAGTAGCAACGGGCCGGCGACCATCAATGCGCACCAAAGGGCTTGCCTGCACATGTCTAAGTGAGTCGATACATCCATGAGTTGATGCCCTGGTCTTGTCGAGGATCTGGCCTAGGGGAGTGTCTGAAAGCTATCGAGCAACATACCGACGACCAAATGCCAACCGTCCACTAAAACAAATAGCAAGAGCTTAATCGGAAGTGACACCATCGCCGGAGGAAGCATCATCATACCGACCGAAGTCGTGACACTTGCCACGACGAGATCCACGACAAGGAACGGAAGGTAGATTTGGAACCCAAGTAGAAAGGCTGTCTTGAGTTCGCTCAAGACAAATGCCGGCAGCAACGCGGTTAACGGTACTTCTTCATAGGTCTGCGGCGATGCGTTAGTGTCCTCCTGAGCGTAGCGTGCGAACATAAGCACGTCGGCCTCGTTGTTCGCCAACTGGATTTGATGGCTCATGAAATCGCGGATCGGACGCACTCCACGATTCCAAGCTACCTTCCAATCGAATTCCTCGGAAGTACCTTCGGAATAGGGAGCAATTGCTTCGCGATATACTTTGGTCCAGGTTGGCTGCATGACCAATAGCGTCAAGCAAAGCGTGAGCGCCGTGACGACTTGTTGGGAAGGGAGGTTCGCGCCTCCCAATGCCTGGCGCAGGAGACCGAGTACAATCGAAAGACGAACAAAGCTGGTCGTGAGGAGTAAGGCGGCAGGAGCCAAACTGAGCGCACCCAACGTGGCTGCACTCCGCAGCGTGGACGTCAGGCCTGCGCTCTGCCAAGTCCCCATCGATTCGGAGACAACCTGCGATATGCCGGCGGTTGGCGAAATCGGCAGCGTTTGCTCAGTCGCGTCGTTCACCGTCGCAGCGGCGCTGGTCGCCTTTTGGTCGTCCGTCGGCGATTGTCCATGACTCGGTACGCCGCTCAGGATAAGAAAAGCAATAGCGGCGTGGAACAACCTGGGCGCAAAAGTTGGCTTCAATCGTAGATCATGCTGCGAGTCGAATAATAGGAGTGTTAGCATGCGACCCTTTCTCCCAGCTCAACGGCGCCTCTGGAGACCCGTTGTAGGATTTCTTCGGTGTGCCGACCGTCACGTTGCGGACGCGCGCTGAGTCGACTACGACAGAGTTCCGTCAGGCGAAGAACTTCCTCGGGATCGGTGACCTCCGCCACAGTTTGGATCTGTTGGCCTTGCGATGCAATGAGAACTAGTTTTGAGCCTAGTCGTAACAGATGCAGCGGCTCACGGTTAGGAAATGGGATTCGGCCGAGGAATTCGGCGACCGGAGTCGGCAGTGTGTGCGGTGAATTGCGATTGTTTCGAGTCAGCCAGACCGCCAAAAGCAGTCCCCCTAAGACCAATAGAAACCCACCCGTGGTGCGCACGTTGGGGCCGTTCGACCGTCGAGTCGCATCAAATGGCCGGATAACGGTATTGCCAGGCGATGGAGTTACAGGCTCACGAACAACTTCGGTTCGATGGGAAGGTAAGGGGACTTGTTGTGGATCGGCGACGGTGCGACTGGTCAACGAGCGATTGATGTCGGCCGTGTCGGCTGGACAAACACTTGTCATTGCGACCACAAGCACGCAAGAGATCGCTGAAGGAAGGAGCGAATGAGACGCCAGTTGAGGGAGGTTCATCTGTAGCATGATTGCCAACATTCGCTGATAGATTGGGAAACAAGTAATGTGCGGGTACCGACTTGGATTGCCTCAACGAAAATCTTGTTGTTCCAGCATTGCGTCATTTGTACGTTGCGTAATTCGGACACACAGTCGATCCTGCCAGATCACAGGAACTCCGCGGCCAATCTTCTTGCCGTCTACCAAAACGTCCACAAAGTCTTCATCTTGTTGCGGGCACGCGAGGACCGTCCCATAGCTCCAGGTACTAACTTGTGCAGTGCTGACCGTTGTGCGACCCAGACTGAGGGTTACAAGGCAATGGGGTGGATCCCGTTCCTCACCGGCGGAAGTCAAGTTCGGTGGTGACCAGTTCAGGGGCATGCTATCGATACGATGGATGTCCGTATCGTGTTTAGGTGATTCGAACATGCGTACCTCCTCCGCTATACAACTGTGGTCCCAGCGCGGCGCAGACTGTCGTCAATTGCGGGAAGGAAATCAAGTCCAATTAGAACGATTTCAAGAAATAGGTCCGATTAGGATCTCTTGAAATACCACGGATTCTCTTGTTCCGCGAATAGTTGTAGCCAAGGCGGCGTCCATTCCCGTGCAGGACTGGACGATGCAGTGGCGTTCTCATGGTCGTTAGTAGACAGGTCGACCGAGGAAGGCAGCAGTTGTAGATCCGCCAAACGCTGATTCAGCTCACGGCGAAGGGGGGGGGAACTTGCTTGCACGATGGCACGTGTTGTTTTCCAGCCGGGCGACTGCACTTTGCGATTCGGTGAAATTTGCTCCGGAAATTCCCTTTCCAGGACCAAGCGTATTGCGTCGAGCACCATCGGATCCTGGTCATCCAGAACAACAAGTCGTTGCACGACCAGCTGCTGGCGTTCTGGAGACATGGCGTGCAGGATCTCAGATGCTTTGGCCGGTGGCACCTGGGAAAGAACAACCGCTGCGACTTGGGGACTCTCGCGCTCGAGGCGTCGGGCGAGTTGCTTGGCGTTCAACCGCGACAAAAACTCGAAATTGGAATTATCTTCCGCCGTGTTGACGCCGCGTGTTTGGCCGGCGACATTCGATTCGGCTAATAACTCCGCCAGTGAAGCTTCAATTTCGATTCCAGATACACGATCCGCGCGAGCGTTTTGCTCGACGTCCATAAATTCACGTAGGACCTCCTGGCGTTCTGCCGGCGAGATCGGTCCGGCATAGAGGGCCGCCTGGCGGATTCCTTCAAACTCCTCCGTCGCGAGAGACGCGATAACGCATTCTCTTGTCGATTCATCGAGGCATTCGAGCAAGACGGAGATCTTTCGCAGCGTGCTTGACTCTACCGACATGTCTCAACCCGCCTTTCGCATCCAGTTGTGGATTACTTGGGCGGCTACGTCAGGATTATCACGCACGATCGTACCGACACGAGATACAAGGTCTTGTTCTTCCACAAACTCTTCGGCTGGCTCCTCGTAGTAGGTAGCCGATGCTTCAGCCCGTAGGGCATTCAATTGGGCGCGAATTCGTCTGCGCCGAAACCCGACGCAAAGTGACCAAATAACAATTAACACGATTCCCGCCGCGGCTACGTTCCAGTTTTGGTGTCGGTTTGCCGTTGCCTCTGCCCATTTACCTTGAGCCCATGGCAGCGTCCACGGTTGAGCCGCCAATTGGGGACTTTCTTCACGAGGAACCGCGAAAATACTCACATGCATGCGTGGGTCCATGGCCTGCAATGTTCCGACCAGCGTAGCGTGCTGCTGCTGCCATTGAGAGTCGCTCGATAGTCGTGAAATATCGCGTTTCAAGAAGACGGAGGCTACTATTTCGCCACGTTGAAGGGTTTTGTCAGTTTCTGGAGAATCATCGTTGTCGGTGGGCGAAGCCTGGGCGAACGCGTCGTTAACCGTAACTGAAATTTCAAAGTCTTCCTGTAAAGACGTCAGTACCCGACCGATCTTGTCCTCCCAATATTTTTCTTGGGAGCGTTTCATGTTGAGTTTACCCCACTCTACGTCGGCCAGTCCGTTGGCGTCGTCGGACGTGTAAATCCGTCCGTTCGTTAAATCCACGATCCTTACATTTTCTTCCTGTAGATCGACGTCGCTCCCTGCGACCATCGTGCGAATGGTCCGCAGCCAATGATTGTCGACGGGCTGATCGGAATTTTTCTTGAGTTTTAGAATTACATTTGCGGAGACCATGCGTGGCGTCGACAAGCCACGTACAGCCCGTTCGTCGAAACTCACGGACGCATCGTCGACCACGGGCATCTGTCGAATCGCATCGGCTAGGTCACTCTCCAGAGCATGAACTCGCTTCTTTTCCAGAACGGCAGGCATTTCGGTAATGGAGAGTGAATTAAAAACTTTCCAGGTGTGCCTTCCCAATTGATTGGATTCAGGTGACTCTACCGAGCCGGCTGGTCGAGGCCGATGGCCCAGACCTCCATCTGCGGAGGTCATTCGTTGGGTGCCGGTCGAATTTGCGGATGACTGGGAAGCGGGCGTAAGTTGGCTGCCTCCATCGGTCTGAAGATAGATGAACGTGCCCAAGCCGGCGACAAACAAAGTGATCGCTGCTTGTTGCCAGGGTGTAAGGGTCCCTAGGGCCGTACCCGTTCTTTTTGCCCAGGCGATGCAGGGATGGTTTGGCGCAGACACGATAGGACTGTTCCCTTTCAAACCGACGGCAAATTGCCTTACGCTACACGCTGGTCATCGACCCGCGATCCTAAAGTCAAGGTATAGGCGGTTCCGCCGTCCGGACAATCTTGTACAAAAAGCCGCCCACCCAAGGCGGATGCTAAGTCGTGGCACCGACCCAGTTCATGCAATGCGCCCAACGACAATTGAAGATCACAATCGGTTGGCTCTGCAGGAGTCTCCGTACTTGGCGACACGGCAACTTCGACTTCAAGTCCGTTGACGCTATGTACTGCGGTAATCAATAGGTCTCCGGCGCCCGGGAGTGTCGACAAAGCATAGAGCGACAGTCCCTCGATCAGCTGAGCGACCCATTCACTGGGAAAGGCATGGACGATCGATGGTCGATCGACCGCGAATCGTACTCCCAACATTTGGCACTGCTGCCCGAGTGCCTGTTCCATGCGCTGCAAACGCTCCGTTAATGTCAGGTGCGGTCCCATACTGATCGACGTCCTTCTCGTTTTGCGTGCACGGAAACTTATCGCGTGGGCTTTTACCTGAACTGGTCGAACGTGTCAACTTCGGTTCCGCTGCAAGCGTTTCTGCATTTAGAGGAAAGAGCGTCTTCTGCTTTTTACTCGGTTGGAATCCGAGTGCTGCTAGCAAAAACGATACCATTATGGTGCAGAATTGACCAACCTGGCGTATCATGCCGTAGAGGAATGAAGGGGGGGTTGGTTCGGACCGCCGAAATTCCGCCGGAAATGCCCGGCCGGATCGATGTGCAATGTTTGGCCGTGTCAAGGGACTCTATTACTCGTCGATTTCTACATGTCTCTTTGCATAAGGAGTTTACCATGTCGAGAGTCAAGGCGTGTCGCGTTTGCTTTGCTGGCATAGGGTGCAAGCTACTGCTGTCGAGTCTTATAGCAATCGGTTGGGTGGCCGCAAAGGGCTTGACGCTGCAGGGTGCAGTGTTCTACGTCGCCACGAACGGATCGGATTCTGCGAACGGAGCGTTGCAGACACCGTTCCGCTCGATTCAACATGCGATCACACTTGCCCGAGCGGGGGACCAAGTGCTGGTGCGCGGTGGAGAATACGATGAGGGGGAGGTGTGGATTCGTGGGATCTTTGGTCAAGGTGGCTCACCCGGCCAGTTCCTCACCATCGCGGCTTATCCTGGCGAGGCTCCCGTCCTGTCTAATGGGGCCCGGCCGTTTATTGTCGACGCCGATTTCGTGCGCGTGGAGGGGTTGCATTTTCGCAATGGAAAGTCCATCGGTATTTGGGGCAACGATCGGAACACTACGCAGATTGTCAACAATACATTCACCGGATCTGGATACTCGTACGATGCTATCAGCACGTCGGGGCACAACGTTTTGCTGGAAGGGAACGTGTGCGATATTCAAGGCAACACCGTAGGTACGCAGGGGCATTGCTACTACATCCACCATGGTACCAATATCGTCGTGCGTGGGAATGTAGCACGCGGAATGACAGGATATGGCATCCATGTGTTCGATCAACGTCGCAGCGAGGATCCGCTCACCTTTGAGCGATTAATCAAGGATGTGGTAATTGAGAATAACATCACCTACGAGTCCGAACAACGAGCAGGCATCATTGTGGCGGCGTATGGCCACGCCCGATTGGAGAATGTCATCATCCGCAACAACTTGGCGTTCAACCACGGTGGCGCGGGAATTGTCGTACGATCGGACGCCAACAACGTTCAAGTGGTACACAACACGGTCTTCAATAATGCCGACGCCGCGCTCGAGATCAGTGGTACCGATTCCATCACGAACCTATTGGTCGCCAATAATATCCTGGATACGGGCCAGCATGTGACAGAATGGCAGATCGACAAGAGCCCAGTGAACGCACCCGGGTTGCAGGTGCGTAACAACGTCTACGATCCGCAAGGGTTGCGGTTGAATCGAGTTGTCGACACGTCGCCGGTGGTCGGTCCGTCGGACTTTTTGCGGCCGGATCAACGCGACTTTCGGTTGCGACCCGGTTCCGCGGCCATCGACGCAGGCGCCCTGTTGCCAAACGTGCTTGTTGACATCCGAGGTGTGACGAGACCACGGGGTGCAGGGTGGGATGCGGGTGCGTATGAGTTTGTGCCGCTGCTGGGTGATCTCACCGCTGATGGCTACGTAGATGGAGCCGACACGGCAGTCATGTTTCGGCAATGGCAGACGGGTGGCACCGCCGACCTGACGGGAGACGGCACGGTCGACGGGGCCGACTTAGCGCGTCTGTACAGCGATTGGACTGGCGATGCATTCCTCTCGTTACCGGTGCCGGAACCGGCAATGCCGTGGTGGCTCGGGAGCGGTTTGCTTCCGTCCGTCGCTTGGTTAAGCAATCGGAGCCGCTCTAGAAAGCACCGTAGACAGTCTTCGTTTTGGGGAGAGTTGGATAGCCTGGGGAAAATCACCAAGATGGCGAAATTCCCTATTGCACCTTAGCTTGCGTGAAACAAAGACTGTCTCTTTGTTCACAACCAGAGCGCCACCACGCGAATTTCTCCGTCACTACCCGAGCTTGTCTCGGTAGGACGATGTTCACAACCAGAGCGCCACCACGCGAATTCCTCGTCTCTGGTGGCTTCGTCTGAAAAACAGAAAACGCATGAACGGTCGTTTAACCGCGACGCGCAGGAGCTTGCCGGAATTCAGCATTCCATCGGAATCGATGCCATGCCGGCAAGCTCCGGAGACGAGCGCGCGAATCTGGTACCCGGGAGAACGCGAGAGACGCCTCACGGCAAACCGTAGATGCTCGAACCGATAAGAATGCGTTCTGGTTGTGAACATCGTCCTACCGAGGCAAGCTCGGCAGTGACGGGGGGAATTCGCGGTGCGCGTTCTGGTTGTGAACAAGAACCGAAGACAGGGTTTGGTTTGGGGAAATTTGCGTAGCCTAGGACGAATTGCCGAGACGGCGAAAATATCAATTTTTTCACCAAGTTCCCGTGAAACCATGACTGTCTCGGTCTAACTCGAAGACTGTCTTGGTCTAACGTGCACCGCCCCGATCTACGGCCCCATCAGTCTATATATTGCAATATTCGCGATAATAGGGCGTCCTTCTTGACAGTCCGGCTATAGGGCGATACACATACCGGGTGGGGACTATCCTGGTTAATCGAGACGAATGCTTGTTCTGTGCCTCAACGTATGCCAACGAATCCACTAACAGCGATAGTCAGAAAAGCGTTTGACGACGCCTGCCGTGACTTCTCAATTGCCGTCGCCGAACGTGGCTTCACGCGAACAAAGACCCGCTTGTGGGTACGGCTCAGCGAGCACACGATTCACGTGGTTTCACTTTTCCGAGCGGGCAGCTCCTATGGTGCTCCAATTGGAGGCACGTTGGACATCCGGCTCAGTTCTTCCGGACGGCTATGAACGACACAACGGAATACCTTGTACTCAACGGCCCGCAATCCGATATTGCGCGGACTCGTGATGGCAAATATCATTTGCGATTTAACGCCAAATCCCGACACATGTATGAGCGTTGCATTACAGATTTGATCCGTTTTGTGGACTCGGAATGCGAGCCATGGTTTGCCGACCTTAAACTCAAGAGCGGAAGCACGCTGGAAGGTGCTGACTTGGTTACGTCTGCAGAATCACGTAAACTCTTAGGTCTCGATCGCATCCCTGACTCCTAAAAACGTCACAGAACCATCGCATGCACCGGAGTCGCGGATCCGGCGTGTTCACAATGGAGCATCACTCGCCGCGACCGCGGTGATGCGTAGCGTTATTTGGCAAACACATGAATGCAACCACTGAGCTTCATCTACGGCAGACTGCTGCATGGTGTTTGCACGCCGTCAAGGTCGATGACCTCGCTGCTTCAACGCGAACCGAATCAATTTGTCCCGACCTATTTGCCAATTGCGATCACGTCGCCAGACTCGACGCGATTCACAAAACCACTGGCACGTTGCAAGTGGCCGTTCAACAAATCTGCGAGCGACGCGCAGCATTGGTCAAAACACTTAATCTGAAACTCCCCGCGATCGACTACTGCAAGGTAGCCGGCCGCTTATTCGGCACCGATTTTGACACCGATTCTTGCGAAGCTGCAACAGACGTCTCAAATGGATTCTTTGATCCGTCGGACATTCCCGGGTGGGATACGTGGTTTGCATACGAACCACACGATCACATTCAGGGGCGGGCTTACGGCTGGATTCCCAACGAGATTGTCGCTCCAGTCGGTCGTGGCATTTGGGCAATCCCCGAGAAAGAAACAAAGACAGTCTTTGTTTTGGGGAAAGGAGGGTAGTCTAGGGGATATTGTTTCGCCGGCGGAATTACCCATTTTCACCAGGTTCCCGAGAAACGAAGACTGTCACCTTGGCTTAGTTACTTGTACGGTTGATTGATCTTGATGAATATCTTCTCATTCCACCTGGCCGAGTGCGGAATCGCCGAAACGCTGCGGGCGCTCGCCTTGCCGCCTAGGTCGAAGGCCAGCCCGGGCTTAGTACACGCCGAATGCTTGGTGCCGATGACCCTCGGACGCCCTGTGGCCCTGCCGACTCGCTACCGGCCGCATCAGATTGCCGTGTTTGCGGCTTGGGAAGGTAACAACTCGATCGATCACTTTTTGGGATCGTCCGGCTTGGGGCGAGCGCTCGCCACCGGCTGGCACGTTCGGATGGAATTCTTGCGCCGCTGGGGTCACATAAGCGAGTTCAACGGCCTGCCTCAAATCGCGCTCCAACACGACGATCATCGGCCGGTCGTCGCCGTAACATTGGCACGCCTCCGAGTAGCGCAGGCGTTTCGGTTCGTTCGCTGGGGCAGACCTGTCGAAGAGCAAGTGCGCGACGACCCAGCGACCACATTCTCACTCGCAGCAATGCGCCCGGTTGGTACGCTTGCGACGTTCAGCATCTGGCGAACGCAGAAGGCGATGACCGACATGGTACACGGACGCTCCGCAGCGCCCTCGGCCGATCGGCATGCCAAGGCAATGCAAGAACGGAACCGGAAGGACTTCCACCATGAATTCACGACAATGCGTTTCCGTCCGATTTCGGAACAGGGATGTTGGCTGGGCAAGGATCGCCTTTTGCCGAAGATTGACTTCGATTCCTAGGTCGATAGCATATGAACGGTTTGATACGGGCGTGCAGTTACGTTGGGTCGATAGCTACGGCATAGCCAAGATCAGCGCCGCAATATTCACGGTGATTCCAAGCTTGGAAAATATCGTCACATAATAAATCGTTGGAGAAATAAAGACTGTCTCCTTCATGATGTTCGTCCACTAGGCGTCTGCCACCGGCGATAACAGGCGATGCTTGCTCCGAGTCGGTCGGTTGGTTATTCTTGGTCCATGCTACTCTTACCTTATGGCACCGACGCGCCTGTCTACCATTTCCCGTTCGGGACGATTGGCCTGATTGTAGTCAATACGTTCACGTTCTTTGTTACCCCATCCGCAGTAGGCTTGGTGGCGGGTGCGGATGCTGCGCCGTCGTTGTTGCTGGAGTTCGATACGATCAATCCACTGCAATGGCTGACCAACAATTTTTTGCATGCAGACTTGCTGCATCTAGTTGGCAACATGCTTTTCTTGTGGGTTTTTGGACTCGTGGTGGAAGGGAAACTTGGCTGGTGGCGTTTTCTTACCACCTACCTGCTGATCGGCACGGCAGAGAGTGCGTTCGTGCAAACGATCATGTTTTTTCTTTCCGACGGTGAGGGCGCGGCGCTGGGTGCCTCAGGGGCAATTTATGGCTTGATGGCGATGGCCTTGGTTTGGGCACCGCGGAACGATATCCATTGTGTCTGGATGATTAGCTTAATCGTCCGCACCGTGGAGATACCCATCCTCGCGTTCGCAGCCTTTTACTTCGGATTGCAAGTTGTTTTCTTTGCCTTGCGAGGTTTTGCGATGTCGAGCGAAGCGTTACACGTGTCCGGGATCTTTACCGGATTTCCGATAGGCATCTTCTTGCTCAAGAGAAACATGGTCGATTGCGAAGGTTGGGACGCGTTTACGCTCTACTTTGCCAACGACGTGACTCGCCAGAAGCGTCAGGATCGCCGTGGCCAAAGACGTGCGGAAGTTTTGCGTGAAGAAATGCAGGAACGGAATGACGAACGCCGGCGAATCATCCTTGCGTTGGAAGAAGCACTGCTTGCCGCGAACTCAGCCGCCGCGGCCGCCATCTACGAGAAGTTCGGCGACGTGTTACAGATGGCCCCTGAGTGGAACACTCGAAACCTCCTGGGGCTCATGAATGCCCTGCATCAGCAGAAGAAGTGGGAATCTTCGCTCCCCGTGATGGTCCGACTGTTGCAGAATTGCAATGAGCAGCAGGGAGTTCCCATACGGCTGAAGTTGGCTCAAATTCTTCTTAAGATCAGTGACCGTCCCCACCAGGCAATGGCAGTGCTCAAGAAGCTACCGCCGAAAATTACCAATGAACAGCTCCATGCAGCGCGGCAGCTGGCCAACTTGGCCAAGGCTAAGTTGGCCGCAGGTTCTCTGGAGGTTGATGTGCAGGATTGGTGACCATCGTTCCGCAGGTACCAGCATGCGCGCGATGGCTGCTGAAATTTATCGCTGATAGATTGGCAGCAGTTGCAGCGGCGCACCAAGAGTTAACGTATACATGGCCGTTGTGTATGCTTCGCCGAATACGGCTCCGTGAGGGCTGGGGCGCCAGCTTCCGTTGGGTTGTTGAACCGACAGGACGGTACGTAGAATTCTTGGGTAAATCTCTGGCCAGTAAGGGTGCCCCAACTGCAGAGCGGCTTGGCTAACGTAGTAGGCCGGGTACTCGCTGCTGTCGCCGTCCTCGGCAGGGTCGTACGTCCACGGATTCTTGAGCAGCCACTCGGCAGCAGTTTTTGAGATTTTACTGCCGTGTTTGCCACCCAAGGACAGCATGAGGATGCCAACGCCCGTCATGCCGATACGTGGGCCCGACTCCGCTTCTGCATACTCAAATCCCCCTGACGCCTCATCGAACCGATTTTCAACATACGCCATGGCCCTGGCAATCGATTCGGCCGGAACCTCAAATCCAGCGTTCTTGGCGGCCCGAAGTCCCATGATTTGCCAAGATACGACCGACAAATCGGTCGTGTGTCTGTCGTACGGCGGCGTGTACCCCCAGCCCCCCGCGTCTACAGTCGATCCGGGCGCCTGGATCTGCGTATCTATTGAATACTGCACTGCGTTATGGATCGCGCGCCGAATGCGTTCGTCGCGAGAGGCGTCAACCATGCCGTACACCTCCGACAATGTCAAACAGCCAATTCCGTGATTGTACGGTGCCGTGTGGCTGGCACCTTTTAAGGTATATTCCGACTCTGGGGGGACTCGAGCGAGCAGCCCCGTTGACTGCTGGCACGACAGAATGAATTCCACCGCTCGAAGCAGCTTTTCGCCATACAGTCCGCGCCCTGGCAAGTGCCCACGCGACATGAATGCCATCACGCAAAGTCCCGTGATCGCGGGCTGCGCTCTAGCTTCGGCTGGATAGGATCCATCGCGACGCTGCAAACTATCCAAGTACCGCAATGCGCGATCCATGGACATTTCGATCGCATCAAATTGTGTGTCGGACAACAAGTCCGATTGCACGTCGTTCAGCGAAGGACTGGCACCCAAGGCGGTGGTGGGCGAAAAGATTGCGACGGCCAAGATACTGAAAACCAACAGCAAAATCGGTCGCGGGCTGTTGATCGGATTCACGTTCATTCGAGTTCCTCGCTCGAGAGCCGTCTCGTAGATTCACATTACAATAGATTGATCTTACAAAGGAGTAGCCTTCGATTCACGGCGTGCCTTGATCAATTCGAACACTACTGGCAGTACCGAGATGCCGATGATCCCGAGTACAACCAACGGAAAGTTTTTCTTTACGATCGGTATCTCAGCGAAAAAATAACCGGCATAGACAAACAACGTTACCCACAAGATTCCCCCCAGCACGTTGTAGCTCAGAAACCAAACATAATTCATGCGGCCCACACCCGCCAGGAAAGGTGCGAACGTACGAACGATGGGGATGAATCTCGCTAGGACAATCGTTTTTCCGCCGTACTTCTCGTAAAAACGCTCGGTTTTGTCGAGATACGATTTTTTAAAGAACCGTGAGTCGGTCGAACCCAATACTTTTGGGCCGAGGAAATACCCCACATGATAATTCACCGTGTCCCCCAAGATGGCAGCTACGACCATGAGCAACGCCAGGAGGTGCACGTTCATCGAGCCACTGGATGCGATTGCACCCGCAGCAAACAGAAGCGAGTCACCCGGTAAGAATGGGGTGACAATGAGTCCTGTTTCGCAAAAAACGATCAGGAACAGGAGACTGTATGTCCAGACTCCGTAGTTTTGCACCAGCTCGACGAGGTGCTTATCAATGTGCAGAATGAATTCGACGGGCCAACCGAGATATTCCATGGTGCCCAACCAAAACGCAGCAAAAATCAGATTCAGGTCGCAACAGCCATTCGGTTTGAACCGTCAGGCCGGTTGTAAAGGCTGGCCAATGTTAGGTTGCGGGGAATGGCTAGTTACGCGAGGTATTATCGTAACGTGAAACCGGAGCCGCGTCGACTACGGGCTTGCCGCTCAATTGGTCCATAATCCAAGTATCCACGTCGGACAATTGAGCCTGCCCGAGGTAATCCTGCTGGGGATACTGCCGCACGGTAACGTCAATTCCGGCGGAATGGAGCAATCGCAAATCGCCACATAATTGTGGGGTGTGGTAGTCGTTGTCCGTGCGACTTTGGGTCAGCAAAACTCGTAATTGTTGCCGCGCGGTGTTGATCGCAGCCAGCGGGAGATGTCGTTCGGGCAGAGGTCCGCCCAACGAGATGACCCCTGCAAAACGGCGGGGAGTCCGCAGGGCGAGACGAAGCGCCATTGTCCCGCCTACACCCGCACCGGCTAGGAAGACGCGCCGCGGGTCAATATGAAATTTTTCTTGCGCCAATTCGATTGACTGCGACACCAGGTCGCTGGCCAGTTCGATTCCGTCGGCACTTTGGAACCAGCTAAAATTCGTGGCTGCACTCGTGAGCGTTGGGCCAGCACTGCCCGTTAGACCGTCCTGGCCTCGCACTGCAACTGCGACGTAGTTGCGTAGGCTAATGCGCGGCATGACCGTACGAAGCTGGCGTTCCGTGCTAGCGACATCGTGTAACCAAACCAGTAAAGGGTAGGCGTAGTTCGCTTCGTAGTGAATTGGCGAAAATAGGGATGTGCGGGCAAGATGGGATCGAGTCGATATGGGTGATGGGTTGGTCGCGGAATTTGGCTGACGGACGGACTTGTCGTCTTGGACTGTCTGACGAAGTTGAAGTCGATTCATGCGGCGACCTGAAGGGGATTGAATGATGTGAATGTCCGCTATCGGCGGATACAAATTATCGTTCGTGAACCATTGCCCTCTGGGCGTTGGTTCAGCACAGGCATGCGTTCTATCCGAGCTTCCCTCAAGTGTCAACGTCAAACCGATGCTTGAAAGTCCGGTGTTTTTTCGCGGTTTTTCCGGGCTTGACAAGACGAGAAACTCTTAACGTCAAAGTACGCAGGGTCCTACCGACGAGCACCGATCGTCATGGGTTCGATCGGTCCCTAGAGAAACGAATTTGTCGGATCGCAACCCGTGCAGCTGCCAACGACTACGATCCGACAAGTTCGGCCATTTTGGCCACAAGTTCCTTGACGGCTTGAACGCTTTTGAGGAAGTCGCGTTGTTCTTGTTCGTCGAGTTGGAGTTCGACGACGCGTTCTACGCCCCCTGCGCCCAAGATCACGGGGACACCTACGTAGTACCCGCCTACGCCGTATTCCTTATCGCAGTACGCGGCGCACGGAATCAATCGCTTTTTATCCCGTACGATGGCTTCGACCATTTGCGCGGTCGCAGCGGCCGGGGCGTAGTAGGCGCTGCCGGTTTTCAGCAGTCCGACGATTTCTGCGCCTCCGTTTCGAGCTCGATCGACAATGGCCGACAGGCGGTCGTCGGACATCAATCGTCGCACAGGAATTCCTCCGACCGAAGTGCAACTTGGCATGGGGACCATGGTGTCACCATGACCTCCCATCAACAGGGCAGAGACGTCTTCAACGCTGACCCCCAATTCCATGGCGAGGAACGTCCGATAACGGGCTGTGTCGAGCACTCCCGCTTGTCCCAACACTCGGCTGGGTGGGAATTTGCTGACCTGTAAGGCTCGCTGGACCATTGCGTCCAGTGGATTGGATACCACGATGATAATCGAGTTCGGGCTAAGGTTTCGGACCTGCTCGACGACCGAACCCACAATCTTTGCATTCGTGGAAAGCAGATCATCGCGGCTCATGCCCGGTTTCCGCGGGATCCCCGCAGTTACCACCACAACATCACTGCCGGCGGTGTCTTGATAGTCAGTCGTTCCGACGACATTCGCGTCGAATCCCATGATCGGGCCCGATTGCATGAGGTCCAGCGCCTTGCCTTTGGGCATGTCCTCGGTCTGCGGGATATCCAGCAGCACGATGTCACCAAGTTCCGCCGCTGCACACCAATGGGCCGTGGTGGCACCTACATTCCCCGCACCAATGATCGAAATCTTATGTCGCCGCATGTATCAAGGCTCCCGATAGGACATCATGACAAAAACTCGTACGCCCAACCTTATCGCAATGTGGGTCTGGTTGCCAACTGAACTTCCGTCACCCATTTTTAGATTCGTCGCCGCCGAGTGGATGAACTACGTTCGAAGTACCAAGCGAGCGTTCCCAAGAGCGCTACGAGGATGACGATGTACAGTCCCGGCCCGAATTCCGCCAGGGGCGACGGAGCTGGTTCTGGTACTCGTTGTGGCTGCCAACCAATGAATAATGGCGTCCATTGTTGAACTTGGTGCCGTCGCTCCGAATCGACAGGCTTTGCCGTGCGCTCCAGTGCCATAAAATCACTTGAGTGTGCCCATAACTTAAGAAAGATACACGGCACGTCCACGTTGATCCGCAGATTCTCCCCTTCGGCGATATCGGCCGGCAACGTCGGTACACAAATAGAGACCGGATAGGAAGTACCAAAATCTCGAGTCGACTTGTCGGGCAACTGGTAACGGATCGGCCGCGATGTCCGCACGAAAATGTCGAGCTGGAAGTATTCGGCCAATCCGTATCGCAAAACACGCTGTCGATCGGTAACCACCACACGCACCGCTCGACGCAACGTGCCAGTGATATGCCCGATTTCTCCACGAAATTCGGCCGGAGATGGGAGTAACGCCACCAGGTCCCACTGTTTTGGTGGAGTTGATACTGCGGCGGATTCACGAGCCGTCAGCGAAATTAGGCCGTAAAACGCCGCTTGATCCGCGGCCAATAGCGGCGAGCGTTCGGCAACCTGTTCGAGTATGCCAAGGTCGATTCCATGCTGAGCGAGCCAAACGCGATCGGTCGAAACTCCCCAATAGGGATCGGGACGGAGCGGTCGCGACTCCAATTGTGGAGTGACCACCAACGGGCCACGCTCTGCGGCGCCGCGATGAAGGCACAGCCCTTCCAAACGGCAACGAATGGGGTGGATTGGTAGGTCCGAACTCCGTTTCTGCCAACTATGCGGAACGTCGCGGGCTGCGAATCGGACGGGCTCACCTTCGCTCGTACGCAAGGTCCCGGCAAAAAAACGGTCGAAGCTAAGCCCACGGCGATCGGCCTCGGGCACGTCGACGCTTCGCAGTTCCAGCAATTCACCAACGAAGCTTACGATCTGACCAGGTTTTACATCGGTTGGCCGCGAAAGGGACACACCGTGGCCCTCACCCTGTCTTTTGCCTTCCTCGGGATGCCAGATCGACCATGGGACGCGAGGCAGTTCATGCAATAGTCGAAGTTGAAGTTGGCGGTTAGCCGTCGAATCCTCTTCGTCGGAGTCGCTCCAACTCGCCGCGTCCAATCCCAACCATTTCCCCAGCGCAAGTTGTGCGTCTGCGGTGGAGGAGGCGTGGCTGTTTACAATCGATGCCGGGTCTTGCCCCGTCGCGCGCCGTTCGATCGTCCCGAGTTGGAATCCCAAATGGAGTGCCGCGAGGACTGCCAGTCGAGTCGCGAAGGTACCACGATTGTTAGGCTGACCACGGGATTGGATCATGGGAATCGTTCGGTGACAGTAGACGCGGGCTGGGGAGCGATCAAATCCGATGGGACAGATTCATTTGGTTGGTGATTGCTGCGTCGGTTTCCAAACGCCCAGCATGCGCTGCCGACGCCCAATAGGCCGGTGAGGCAGGCCATGGCGAGCCACGGTCCGCTGATCGCAGGTGTGGCGGCAGGGGGGGGTAACGCTGGTTGTGGAATCGTCGCCACGAGTATCTTGGCCAGTAGGACCGGCGCGGTGCGGACACCGTCTTGAGCCTTGTACGCCCAACGCTTGTAAAAGTACCCTTCGCATTCGATCGGACAGCGGATCGTGTCGCCCGTGGGAAAGTTGGAGGGTAATTCTGGGCAACACACGACGATGGGCGCAGCAGGGCCCCACGTTGGGTCGACCCACAATTCCCAGTAATCCGAGAGATCGTGGTCGCCTGACGCGACGGTGACTTTCCGAGCGCGTCGTGCCGTCCCCTGAACCGAAACGATGCGACCGCGATAAACCTCCGGTTGATGCATCAATTGCGCATAGGCGACATTTCCCCAGCTATTCTGTTTCAGCTGATCTGCCGGCGTGGATACGAGACGCTTCCACACTTGGCTCCACGAATGGACTTCTACAATTTGGAACGTATCATCTCGCACTTCTTTCAG
>JAQCHP010000153.1 GCA_027619595.1 Planctomycetota bacterium | reverse complement strand
GCATATTCCCCAAAATTTACCTGGCTCTTCTCGTTCTTGCAATGTCAACAAGGCCGCACTTCAAACGCAAAATAAATCAGCTACGGCGCTGCCCGACCGACGAGTCCATTGCCGTGGTTGAAAATATAGATGCGATTACCCGAAGCGAGAAAATTTGGGAAGCGGTGCCGGTTCCAATTACTTGGGTGGTATCGACTGCTCAATTTCGCTGAACGTGATCGACTGATCAAGATCGACCGATCAAGATCGACCGATCAATGGGAAATGCTTCGATTCAGACGATACCAAGAAGGAGCTTCGATTTCGTGGAGCAACGCAACGAGCACACTGGTTTCCGACTAATTCGAATTCGAATTCGAATTCTAACTCTCACTCTTTTCTCCGGGGCCCCTCGATCATGAACACCCATCGACGTTCCTTCTTGATGGCGGGAACTGCTATCGCCGCCAGTTTAACCCAAGTTGGCTCCAACCGAGCAGACGTAAAAGCGACTTTCGATTCAACCAACGCCGTTGGCCGACGCATCGGCTCGATTTTCAACAATGACCTCGACAATATCCTGCATACCTCGTCCGGTCCGAAATGCACGCCGGACGAGTACGTGCGGGTGGTCGATGCCATTTTGGACCTGCAACCGGGGGCGCTGGCACAAAACGTAGGAAATCCCGACGGATTGATCTATCGCACCACCGTCACCAATACTTTTGACAAACATGTTGCCGAGGCCACGCCCTTTATGCCCCCTCCGCACAAGTTCGAAGGACCGGGGAGTTTTCAATGGCAAGCGCAGGCGTTGAGGGCCCTGTTTGCAGCTGGGGCCGACCCGTTGCAGCTTACTATCGACGCGTGTCGCAAGAGGGGCGTTCTTTGCTTGGCCAGCTACCGCATGAACGCGGAAGACTATTACGATGGTCAAACGCTGCTGTCGGACTTTGAACGAGCTCATCCTGAATGGCGAATCCCCAAGCGGAACTGCATGGACTGGGCCATACCGCAGGTCTACGAGCATCGCATGAAGATCTTGCGGGAAGTCACAGAACAATTCGATATCGACGGCATTGAGTTTGACTTTCGCCGTCATCACCATATGGTTTCCGACCCCGCCAAGAACCACGTTGTTCTAACGCGTTTAGTGAGGGAAACGCGGCAATTGCTCGACGATGCCGCGCGCCGTCGAGGCGTTGGTCGTTTGGTCCTCGAGGCGCGTGTCTGTCCCTCCCTGGACACCGATCCCTCTCCATTCGTCTATCCGGGATGTATGTATGGCCCCCGAAAGCCCTACGATAAATCGTGCAAAGAATTGGGACTGGACGTACAGACGTGGATTGCGGAAGGCCTCGTCGACGCGATCTGCCCCTCGCTGTTCCTACCTGGCCTGTCACGTATTCGCGAATTCGTCGAATTGGCGAAGGGTTCTTCCGTCGGCGTCTATCCGACTTTGTGGGCCGAGGCGCCATGGGATATCAATTTGCTCGACCTGGACCCCCAAGCCCCACGTCCAGAGTCGCTGAATGCCAAGACCCAAGAATTGTTGGCGCTCTACAAGGACACTCTTTGCAGTCAAGCACTGAAGATCTATGACGAGGGAGCCGACGGGATCAGCACCTATAACTGGGCACCGCACCATCGCAATGGTCATGCGGCCAATCCGATACCGGATACCGACGGTCCTGACCAGTTGATCCTCCCAGCGGATCAGGATGCGATTCTTACTTACTTGCATCCGCTGCTGAAGAGCCCAGACTTGATTCGAGAGTACCGCGATCAACCGTGGGCAGTACCGCCAGGTTAGACACCTCCACCCCAGTCTTCTGGGAGACAGTCGTTCGTCGGGCTGCGTGCATCGGCGGAGTCGTTCGTAGCGCAAAGCAGCTGGGGACAGCTGCTCTACATTGTAGAACAGTTGTCCCCAACTGTTCCTGCAGCGGAGAAAAGGCTTCCTGAAAAATCGACGATCGCCGCCAGTCTTCTGGGAGACAGTCGTTCGTCGGGCTGGTTGCATCGGCAGAGTCGTTCGTAGCGCAAAGCAGCTGGGGACAGCTGCTCTACATTGTAGAACAGTTGCCCCCAACTGTTCCTGCAGCGGAGAAAAGGCTTCCTGAAAAATCGACAATCTCCCACCGTCTTCTGGGAGACAGTCGTTCGTCGGGCTGGTTGCATCGAGGGAGTCGTTCGTAGCGCAAAGCAGCTGGGGACAGCTGCTCTACAATGGTAGAACAGTTGTCCCCAACTGTTCCTGCAGCGCGCTCACTTTTGCTCCGCCAACACTTCCATCCGACGCAGACACGTCTCACGTTGCTGCTCGGGTACCACCGCCGTGTCACCCGTTCCCTGGCGCAGCCCAACGTCGCTGGAACGCGTAATCTCCATCCGAATCGCGTTGGTGGTGACCGGCGCGAACTGGTGGACGTACACAAATTCCTTTTCCTGGACCAGATAATCTTGGGAATTGCCGTAGAAGTCGCGCATCCGCGGCGCGTTGACTGTTGGTTCCACCAGGTCTTTCCAGGTCTCACCCTCCAAATACTGGAGTCGATAGTCGCGCGGAACACCTTCGGTAACGGCGCGTCCTGCAAACCGAGGCGCACCAGGGTAGATCCGCATCTCATCGATACGATGCGCTTTCGGCCAACGCATTTCAATCCAGGCCGGAATACTTTGAAAGGTTACGATCGGCCAGTTGTAGGCATTGAAAAGTAGATTTCGAGCATCACCATCATTTGCCGAAGCGGACACTTCGACTCCCGATTCCGGTACCGCGACATTCCGTTTCCGGTGGGAGTCTACAATGCCGCCAGTTTCCGAGCCCACAACGGCACCCGGATCGAACTCATTCCGCAAAGCCGAGTCGTCCGGCGCTTCGGCGATCCGACCGATTTCATCGCGTCCTTGTGCACTGGCCGTGGCTTGAGCGAGCTTCCAACGCACAAGCGCGACGTCCCGCATCCTGCCATTGCTACTTCGAAATCCGGTGCCAAACGTGGTCAGCAAGAAGCCGTTGTTCAGTAGCACCGTGGAGGTCGCCTGACACCCTTCTTGATAGGCATTGGGGCCTAGCAGCGTACCATTCCAGCGGGCCAAGATGCAACGATGGTCGAGATCCCATTTCAGACCGTGATCCCGGCTGACGATCGCTTCAATGCCAAACTGCGACAGACCATTGGCTGTCCGCGGATACCCTTTCCGCACCACATAGGTCATTACAATTCGTCCATCCGGCATCAAGACCATGCTTGAGTGCATGCGTCCCCAGGAGAAGATGGTCTTGACATCGGACCAAGTTTTACCGTTGTCTTCGGAGACCGACGTGCCGAAGCCTTCGTATTGATCGAAACGTGACTTAAGAAAACGGTGCGGCATGTCGGTGCGACCCGCGGCCACGATATTTCCATTTTGTGCCCGCACGAAGGTGATTTCGCTAATTCTTTGCCACTGCGGAACGTATTCCACATCTCCCCAGGTACGACCGAGATCGGAACTGAATCGCACACCTGCCACCGACATATCGGGGTGCGGGTCGGTCGGATGCAGTTGGTAGTTGAAGGCAAATCCACCCGCCATGAGACGCTGTACTTTGCCTGTCGTGGAATCGCGATCGACCAACGGTGGGTCCCAGCCGAAGTTGAAGGGAATCCCCTGCGGTCCCGCTGGAAAAGGTGCGTACTCCCCCCATGTCTGGCCATAGTCGGCGCTGAACCACAGCCAGATCTTTGGTTCAACACTCGACACCAACAACATCTGTCCGTTCTGCAGATACGTGATTCCGGCAGACAGGCCAGTTAGCTCCGGTGCGCCGACTTGATCGGTTCGGACGGGCTGAGGCTCTGACCAAGTGGCACCATGATCCTCACTCCAAAGAACGACGCAATTCTGCGGCTGACCCGAGTTTACCGACATAACCACGCGATCTTTTTCAGGCACGTAGGCCATTGACGGAATCGAGGCTATCTCCGACCAATGCTCCGAAATAACCCGAAAATCCGCAGCGTATTCGACAAGTGGACCGCGTCCGTTCAGTTGCTGAATCCGATGCGGGTGCCACTCGGCGCTGACCGTCGACGAAACGCAGACAACGAATACACCAAGGACGAAACGCATTATCAGCCTGATAAAAGAATTAAAAAGAGTCATTGGATTGGTTAGCGCCTCGCAACACGATAGGCGTACTCTAGGATTGCGGTGGAACGGGCCAGGGCTGCTCGCGATACGTGCGAATTGCGGCTGGATCACCCAGCAACGGACAGAGATACGTTTGGATGGCTTCCTTGTCGACCGCCTTCACCAGTCCGTCGAGCCCGTCTCCGTCTGGTATGCGATTGGGCATATCCGCATTACGAATGTGCGATCCCCAATTGAACAGGCTGATACCGTCGGCTCCATCTGCGTAAATCCTCAATGCATGAGCGCACAGATCGTCTTTGTACAAGGCGAGGAGTTCTTGCGACTTGCCTTGCAGACTTTCCGACCGTGGCGCGTTGGGATCGACAAGATCAAGTCCCGATTCCCACGAGATATTGGCAAACAGCGTTGGATACACACCGACGGAGGTCCCCTTGGTTAATTCCACAAATTCCCGAATCTTCGGCAAGCCTTGCAGGAACATGGAGGGACAAATCGCGTCCACCAGTCCTTCCTCGACCCAAGTCTGCAGGTCGAGACCGAGATCCTTGCAGGAAAGGTCGTACGGTTTACGGGGACCGTACATAACTCCGGGATAGACATACGGACTGGGGTCGGTATTAAGCGACGGACAGACCCGCGTTTCGAGGATTAACTTGTCCCGCCCTTTTTCCTGAGCTGCCTGGTCGAGGAGTGCGCGCGTTTCACGCACCAACTGGGTCAGGACACTATGGTTCTTGGCAGGATCGGAGACCATGTGGTGATGCCGGCGGAAATCGAATTCAATGCCATCGATGTCGTATTTCTTGACGACCTCGCGAAGGATATTCATCCGATGTTCAAAGACTTGCGGAATGGCCCAATCGAGGCAGTTCCTGCCTGGGATTTTCCATTCTGGATGCGCACGTTCGAAATCCGATAGCATCGTCTGACCGCCATAGAAGTCCTCAGCATTCATCCGATAACTGGCCAGGCAAAGAACGCCGCGTTGTCGACAGGCTTCGATCGTTAGCTTGAGCGGGTCGGTACCGGCTTGGAAGATCGCCTTGAGCGCTACGCCCAACCGTTGAAAACGTGGACGGTCGTAATCGGGATTGGACATGTATTCGGCGATGGTACCGATATACTTGTCAAACGAATTTGTCACCTCCGACGGATAGAGCAGGCCGTCGGGATTGCCGACGTTCTGAGCAAGAACTCTCGGCTTCAGGTCCAACAGAGCCAACACGCATCGCCGGTATTCTTCGCGCGACGTTGGACCCGCTGACAGCGTCCCCAGCATGCCGTCCTGGTCCATATTGAAAATTGTTCCGAGCTTTTTCCCCGAGACACTCGCTGGCACGACGTCCTTCGCAGGTGCAGCGACCGCGGACTGCGTCATGCAGGCGGCGCCACTTACCGCGATGGAAAGTGCCCCCGCATTTGTCCGGAGAAAATCGCGTCGATTGACGGGCATATAAAGGTACCTCATCGAGCGTTGTGATAGGAACGGAACTGAACGATGGGCTAATTCCCAATGGGCGAATTCGCAGCGGGTTACTTGGAAACTGGCACGATGCGTACAGCGTCAGATTGTCCAGCCCGGGTCTGATAGTGGGGGCTCGCTTCGATTTCAACTTCGATCCGATGGTAACCTATCGACTGGGGAGTCCAGGGGATATCGAGCAATGCACGATTAAAAAATATCAGCGACTGACTGCGGTCGCGTGAAATGGGGTGCTTGACGCCATCCACTACCTTGGATTCGCGGGACGGTGCGTTGGGTTCTTCAATGTACTTTCGCTCCGTACCAATCGACTTGATGACACTATGCTGGAGTAGCAGACGTTCGTCGGTATCAAGATTTCGGACATAGACGTTCACAGGAACATTTTCGGCGCTCGGTCCGACGTCATTGACGTTGTGGATGCAGACCTCAAGGGGGGACGGCTTACCGACCACCGGGGTCCATTGGGAGACCAAGATATCATCACTGGTGACGGCCAGTAGCGGCATGGGCAACGGCGCTGGTTCACTGCTGACTTTGACGATTCCCTCGGCGAATCCGTTGAGTACTGTGTACTGCGACTCTGGCTGAATTTCCACTTCAATGCGATAATCACCAGCCTTGGGCGGGGTCCAAGAGATTTCTTGCAGTGCCTGTTCCAGAAGAACCCGACTTGTGGTAGCAAATCTTCCCATCGGATGCAGAACCCCATCGATCGTTCGTTCGGTCGGTACTGCGACTTCCTTTTCTTCTATGTCCCGTATCCCGATGCCGATTTCTGGTATGACGTTTTGTGAAATCAACGTTCGTTTTCCGTCCTTGGTATCGCGAGCATAGAACCTGACAGTCACATTCCGTGCCGGTACGCCACCCATGTTGCGGACTCGCACGCGCAGCTTGGTAGCTTCGCCCGGCTTCACCGGTCCGGCGGGGAGTTGCAGTGGATTCGGATTGAGATATTCATGCCCGGTTCTACTTGTCTCGAGTGTGACGACCGGCATGATAAAATATTTCCAAGTGAGTTCATCGAGCGTTTGGTTAATATTGCCGTCGTAGAATTCACCTTCGTCGACTGCGTAGTAGCAGATGCCGGGCATGCCTGGCTCCAACTCGCGAATCATACGGACGGAGTTTTCGATCCAGGGGGCGTAGACACGCCCAACGTCCCGGCAAATCCCCAGTGCAATCAGATTGTGGGGGCCGAGCGTCTTGGTGTAATGCTGCAACCGTGCTCGCCACGTCGGTCCGTGTGTAGCGTGGAGTGGGTCATAACATTCGCCCACCATGATATGGTTATTGCGTGCTCCGATTTCGATTTCTTGACGATGCAGGGGTCCGGCAATCCAGTTGAAGAACAATTTGTTCGGCAGCTTAGCATGCACCTCATCGGCTGCGATCCCGAAGCGACGGATATATTCGAGACCATCCGGCGTGGCGTAGCTACCGGTTTCGTCGACGATGACGCCATCCGCTCCTCGTTCTGCAGCCACCGTGGCTTCCTTCACCATCCTTTGGATCCCTTCGGCGGCAGGCAATCGCATGATTTCGCGTTCCAAAGGATGCGTCACCACAAGTACGTTACGTCCACGCTGATTCCAATAGCGATGTTCGGGGGTGACACGATCTGCGGCCAGTTGCCCCGGCTGTACAATGGCGGTGGTCAACCACTTCATGTACTTCGTGGAAGCCCACGCCAAGATGTGTAACTGTCGCGCAACGACAGGCAGTACGACCGTCACACGATTGTTGTCGCGCACGGTATCAGCGGACTTCTGATCGGGATCCACGTCGACGGTCAGTTGATAGATCGCGGCTTGCGACGCTTTCCAACGGGCCACGTAATCGGTCCCATCTTCGCGATGCTGATCACTGGGATGGGCGTCGATGGCAACCGTGACGCCACTTTCCGATGTCATGGTGAAACGGACAGGCACCGGATGTTTCCCGGTACCTCGTACGCAGGCCGAAATGACGATCTCCTCGCCGGCGACAGGGATCGCGCGCGAAAAGGCAACATCGGGCATGTGCACCGTACCGGCGGAAATCGAGTACAAATCCTCTGCGGCGGACGCAGCCGTCCCTAACCAACACGCTACCCAGCTTGCACGCAAGAAAACTGAAAAGAATCGCACGCGACCTCCGCAACGAAATGTGAAACTTGGTGAAGAGTATCGAGCAGACAGCGCACCTCAGCCCTGCTCGTCAGTGAAGCAAAAAGTCCATGGTACTTCCGCCGATCGCGAAGGCCAATCAGGGCGAGCGGCAAATTCCATGTGGAATTTCACCGACATTGGCGAACCGATCAGGTGGTTTGCCCGGTATAGAGAGGCTCCATGACCACTCCATTGAGCAGGTGGTTGGGACGGCCGAGTGGATCGATGAGTACAGCGTCGCGGGAGACACCCAGCGCGCTGAAAATTGTCGTGCAGATATCGGCGGGGGACCATGATTGCGTTTCGGGGTGGGCAGCGCGCGAATCGGTCTTACCGATAATCTGTCCGCCACGAACTCCGGCTCCAGCGAATAAAGCCGAATAGGTATGTGCCCAATGATCACGACCGGGAAGTGTTTGACCGGGGAGGGTCGAAACGGCAGGCGTGCGCCCGAATTCGCCCGTGACGAAGACCAAGGTTTGTTCTAAAAGTCCCGATGTCGACAGGTCTTCGATGAGTGCCGCCAAACCTTGGTCGAGTTGCGGCAGCAGGGTATTCTTGAGCCGGCCCCAATTGTCGGTGTGAGTATCCCACGTCTGAACTTGCCCCATCGTGGCCTGCACCATGGGGACCCCGGCTTCGATGAGTCGGCGTGATAACAAGAGCGACTGTCCCATAGTGTTCCGACCATAACGATCGCGCATCGATGCCGCTTCTTGATCGATACGAAATGCTTGCGCGATACGCGCGGAGGTCAGCATGGAATAGGCCACGTCTTGTTGTTCGCCAAACGCGCCGATGGGACTGCTAAGCGCAGGTCGGGAACTGGAAGCACCCCACAGCGAACCGCCGTTTAAATCGTCCAGCAGTTGCCGGCGCGAGACCATGCGCGGCGGGGAGACACCGTCTTGAAAATTCAGGGAATCGATCCGAAAGGCTGCATCGTTGGGGTCACTGGTAATTTGCCAGGGATCGTGTTTGGCGCCGAGAAATCCGGCGTGTTGTCCGGGCCAGATGAGCGGACCTTCGATGAGCCGTTTGGGAAGCGAAACACCGGTCGGAATTCCATCGTGGCGTGGACGTATGTAATCCAATGCAGCCGCGTAGTTGGGGAAGTCGCTCCGAGATTCTACACGATCAATATCACCTCCGCCCCGCGGAACGGGTGTGTCGCGCCCGGTAAGCGCCACATGGGTTGCCAAAAGGTGGTTGGTCTCACGATGTGCGAGTGTCCTCGCAATCGTCCAATACTTGAGCCGCTGCGCCAGGAGGGGCAAATGCTCACAAATGGGCTCACCCGGGATAGTCGTTCCAATCGCACCGAATTCGCCCCGTATCTCCGCGGGAGCATGCGGTTTCATGTCGAGCGAATCGAGTTGACTAAGTCCGCCGCTCATCAAGACAATCAGCACCGACTTCGCTTTGCCGTCGCGGACAGCGGAAACGGGACGGACAGCGGAATCTGGACGGGGTCCCGATCCAGTAACTGGGGCCGCCGCTTGGCCGCGGCAATTGGCGATCGGCAACATCATGCCCGCGACACCCGCGGTGCCGACTTGTAGCCACTGCCGACGATTCCAAGTGTAGGTCGGTTCTAACATAGTTGTGCGTTATGGGCAGTGATCATGTTGCAGGGGCAGGCAGCAATTGCTGGTCCCGACGCCGATTTTGATGAACTCTCCCGCTGCCTCGGTTCAGCCTCGACAGCGACTTCCACCCAGGGCCGGACAATATACATATATCTATATCGTACCGACCCACAATCCACAAGCTGCATTCTCCAATCCACAAGCTGCGTTCTCCATGGAGATTCCAAGTAATTTATCCGATAACATCTTCCTTGACAAACAAACGACAACCAATACAATGGACTCTGGTGGCAAATAGGCCTGTCAGCGGTTCGGTGATGCATTGGCTTTTGGTGCGTTGGTTTTTAGAAATGGAAGGCAGATCCCGACTGAAAAAAAAACTGAAAAGAAGAGATCGTACCGCAGATTTTGACACAATACAAATTTCCCGGGGAGACTTCCAATGCAGCTCAGTCCCTGTACCACAAAGTTAGCGTACGTGTTGGTCTTGTCGGTCGCGTGGGGGGCGGGTCCTGCTCGGGCGGATGTATTTAACCAGGGCCCCAACCGATACAGCTTGCAATTTGTGACCGTCGGCAACCCCAACAATGCTCCGCAGTTCGATCCCAACACTGGACTTAGTGTCGGGGCTGTAGGCTACACCTACAAGATCGCCAAGACGGAGCTTCCATCCAGCGTTTGGATTGAGTACGCCAATTCGGTGGGGCTGCACCTGCCTGGCACCCCCACCGGTACCCCGATCTGGCATAAAGAGGGAATGAACAACAGCTCCAACACTGGTTCTCGGATTGAGAAAGATACATCGCTTGATGTTCCCTCCGGTGAGACACAGACTAGGTATCGGTGGAACCCGGTAGCAATAGACGGCGACTCGCTGGGTCAACCTGTGGGCGGCATGAACTTTCTGGACACGGCTCGGTTTGTAAACTGGTTGCACCATGGGCAGCCGCATGCCACGACACTCGCCCAGTCAGCCGCGAATTACGCCCTCACCAACAACGGAGTTTACAATTTGAACGCACCGACCGTTGCGGATCGAGCAAAAGTGCAACCCGGCGCCAAGTTTTGGATTGCAACGGAGAATGAGTGGTACAAAGCTGCCTATTACGATCCGACGCTCAACAGCGGAACAGGCGGATATTGGCAGTATCCCACTCGGAGTAATATCGTACCCGATCCTACGGGCGAGGGCCTTTTTCGAGGCTACACCACGTTAGACGACGGTGCAACTCCCGAAGAATTTGCGGATAACAAAATCCTCAACAATCCCCGGTGGTTAACGGACGATCCATCGCCAGAGGCCGATCCAGGAAACAAGGCCAACTACAGGTACAGTCCGTTTCCTGGTTACCATCCTTATTCTCGGCCGTGGAGGCCGAGTGCGCCGGACAATGGTGGATACGCCTCCGAGGTAGCTTG
>JAQCHP010000152.1 GCA_027619595.1 Planctomycetota bacterium | reverse complement strand
GTTTGAGCCACTTCATCTTGAATCACGCGCATTGTGTGCCAATCGCCGCGAGACGTGCCAGCGAACGGCTGCGTGGCATAACCAGGATCGCATCCCAGAAAACCCTCGCCGCAAACGGATGTAAAACCGTTGGGGTCGTAATTTCCTTCGAAACTACGTACGTCGGCTCCACTGTCTGCAGCCCCATTACCGCCGCCCACATTGAACCAAAACGAGTCGTTCCCATTACCGACGCTACCTGCGGGAAGGGGGGTAATGATTTTGTAACGAATCTCGGCAGTGTACTGGGCAGGCGCCGGCCCGGCCATCGACGGCAGAGCGTTGATCGGGTTATCGTTGCCCGCGACCAACACCATACCCTGGGACGAAATATTAAATTGCGGCCTAAGGTTATAATTTATGAGCGGATGTTTCCAAATCCCTGTCCCGCCGTTGCCGTCTAGGTCATCAAGCTCAATGTTGTTCTTGAAGGTAGAATCCTGAAAGTCATCATGCAGGCCCCACTGCGTACCTGGAAGCGCATCCATTTCTTCGGACCAGGCAGCTACCGCTGCAGACGCTTGCTGCGCACCACCCATTACCACTCCAACCAACGACAACAAGATTCCAAACTTTCTCATGAGTACACTCCACATCAATAGTGACAACTAGAAAACCACACAAATAGCGCCCAGACAGCTAGGCTTCGGGGGCCCACTCACCGCCACAGACAGCACGTGTTACGCAAGCGTCATAGTACTCGATGCCTGCTAGCTGTCAACGATTTTAATGATATTTCAGGTAAAATTCTCCTGATTCTTTTGTCTTGCCCCTCCTTTGGTCCCCTCACGACGTCGCCTGGGCCTTCCTCAAAGGGCCGATAGTGTTTTTTGTAACTCGTTGTTCCTGCTTGAGTTAACTGGTGCCACCCACGACCCTGGCGAGGAACGACGAGCAGGAACAAGGGGGCTCGGACTTCGGTTCGGAAGTCACGGATACACATCCCAAACGAGAGTGGGAAATTTGGAAAGATCCTACCGCACGACGCGGCTCCGCCTGTCGCATCGGGCCGATCTCCCTCATGGATGAGACGGAGAGCCTTGTAACCCGACGCGTAAGCGAGGGAACCAAAGCTTGAGGTGCGCTGATTCTGTGGACACTCCAGATGCTTATTTTGGTCGCCTTCTCGCGCGCCATTCCCCCCTGTGCTTCCTTTCGAAGTCCGCGGGTGTCATGTAGTCGATGGCTGAGTGTATTCGGTCGTTGTTAAAATATGCGATGTAGTCGGGGATCTCTTTTCTCGCTGCTTGCCTGCTCGCATATTCGGTCATCTCCAGTTCCGATTTCACTGTTCCAATGCAAGATTCCATAAATGCGTTGTCGTAGCAATTTGCAGTGCGGCTCATGCTTGTCTGAAGGCCCGCTCTGTCTTGGATTGCGCGATACTCGGTCCCCGCGTACTGCCCTCCTCGATCGCTGTGGTGTATCGCACCTCGCTGCGGTTGTCGTACTCTGATTGCTCCTCGAAGGGCTGATATCACTAACGGCTCTCGCAAGTTTTCTTCCATCGCCCAGCCGATGATCTTTCGTGAAAATAAATCCACTAAAAGTGCCAAATAGTCAAAGTCTTTGTCTCTCAAAGGAATGTACGTGATGTCGGCAATCCAGATCTGGTCGAGACGCCGTGGTGCCGCTGTGTTGAGAAGTAGGTTCGGGCTGTATCCCAATGTGTGGCGACTATCCGTGGTCTTCGGCCGGTACCCCTTGGGCTGTATCGCGTGTAATCCCCTTGTTTTCATGAGTCTTGCGACGCGAGGGACTCCACAGGCTTCTCCTTGGTGGGCCAATTCCTCCGCGATGCGTCGTGCTCCATATCGCCTTCGATCTCTCACGAAAAGCTCGTGGATCTTGGGAGATAAACGGGCATCTTCAATCGCCGATGGGCTCATTTTACCCTCCTGGAATTGGTAGTACCCTGAGCGCGCAATTGCCAGCGTGCGGCATGCCGCTTCGACCGACACACCTTGGGCCTCTAGTTCGCTCACGACGCCGTAGACCGTCGTCACATCTTTTGGCTGAAAATACTCAACGCTTTTTTTAATATGTCGCGTTCGCGCTCCGTGGTACGCAGCTGCTCCTCGAGCTCTTGAATTCGGCGCTCCATGACGCTCGCCGTCTTGCCTCCTTGCTTCACCCGCTCCAGCTTCCAACGGTAGAGAAGACTAGGTGAGGATATCCCCAAATGGGATGCCACTACCTTGGCTGTTTGCCCATCTAAAAGCATCTTGACCGCCTCGTCTTTGAAGCCTTCGTCGTACCCTCGACGAGTTTTCTGAGTAGGCCGCACTCGTTTACGTACCATGGACAATCCTTTGCTAAAAGGTTCCTTTTCATTCCAAGTAGTCCCTGTATTCTAAGCACTTGGAGTGTCCACAAAACCGTGCGCATCTCAGCTCAGGCAGGGTCGGGGGCAGGAACCCGCTCGCTCCCTCGCTAACGCATTCGGGTTACAAGGAGAAGAAAATAGAGACGGCTACTCGAGAACGCACCCGACTTGTCACCCGAGGCGTAAGCGAGAGAGCCAAAGCTCAGACAGGGCCGGGGGGCAGGAACCCGCTCGCTCCCTCGCTAACGCATTCGGGTTACAAGGAGAAGAAAATGGAGACGGCTACTCGAGAACGCACCCGACTTGTCACCCGAGGCGTAAGCGAGAGAGCCAAAGCTCAGGCAGGGTCGGGGGGCAGGAACCCGCTCGCTCCCTCGCTAACGCATTCGGGTTACAAGGAGAAGAAAATAGACACGGCTACTCGAGACGCACCCGACTTGTCACCCGAGGCGTAAGCGAGAGAGCCAAAGCTCAGACAGGGACGGGGGGGGCACACGGGGGTCGGTTAGACGATCAAATCGCGTACCACGTTCGCTACCTGAACACCCGTCAAGCGTTCGTCCAATCCGCGGTGCTTGACCGTAAATCGAGTATGGTCGATCCCAAGCTGATGCAGGATCGTTGCGTGGAGATCCCGAATATGGACAGGGTTCTCTGCGATGTTGTAACTGAACTCATCCGTTTTTCCGTACGACATTCCCTCACGCAAGCCGCCTCCTGCCAGCCAGTACGTGAAACACTTGGGGTGGTGATCCCTTCCGTAATTATTGTGTTTCAGTGTCCCCTGGCTATAAATCGTGCGGCCAAATTCGCCCCCCCAAATCACCAGGGTATCGTCGAGCATCCCGCGCCGCTTGAGGTCCTGCACGAGCGCCCAGGCGGGCTGGTCTGCTTCACTTGCCTGGCTGCGAATCTTATCGGGCAAGGTGCCGTGGTGGTCCCAATCGCGGTGAAAGACTTGCACAAACCGCACTCCACGTTCCATCATGCGACGCGCCATGAGACAGTTGTACCCAAATGTCCCCGGCGTACGAGCTTCCCTTCCATACAGAGACACGACATGTTCCGGCTCATCGGCCATATCGGTCAGCTCCGGTACAGAGGCCTGCATACGGAACGCCATTTCGAACTGCGCTATGCGTGTTTGCGTCTCCGGATCCCCCAATTCGTCGTGGATTCGTTGATTCATTGCCTGCACTCGGTCAAGCATTAATCTTCGAATGTCGCGATCGACTCCATCGGGATTCGACAGAAATAACACAGGGTCCCCTTGTGCCCGAAAGGCGACTCCCGCATGTTTCGAAGGTAAGAACCCGCTGCCCCACAGACGAGAATAAAGTGCTTGACCCCGTGGCGCACAATTCAACACAACGAAATCAGGGAGGCTGCGGTTCATCGAGCCGAGGCCATAGCTCAGCCAAGCTCCAACCGATGGTTTACCAGGTATCTGACTGCCGGTTTGGATGTACGTGATGGCCGGATCATGGTTGATCGCTTCGGTCCACATGCTGTGCACAAACGCCAGGTCGTCCGACATCGATCCGATGTTCGGAAAGAGTTCACTCACCCAGCGCCCACATTGTCCATGCTGGTGGAACTTGAACATCGACGGTGCAATCGGAAATCGGGGCTGCGATGCGGTCATCGTTGTTAAACGTTGTCCTTTCCGCACCGATTTCGGCAGATCTTGGTCAAACCAGCGATCCATATCCGGCTTGTAGTCGAACGTGTCGATCTGCGACGGTGCACCCGCCATGAACAGCCAGATCACGCGTTTGGCACGTGCCGGGAAATGTCCGTCACCCAAGACACCACGTTCGGCAGAGACGTCCGCGGCTTGTTGTTGCTTCCCCAGGCTCGCCTCCTGGAGCATTGAGGCCAACGCAATACTCCCGAGGCCCTGAGCTGCTCGCCCGACAAACTGACGTCGGTTTTGCAGTGAACACCAGTCCTGCCACGACTGCGCAGAGCGTTGATTCCAGGAGATCGTACGCATGGATTACTTTTCTACTTACTGAGTGGGTCGATCGGATTGGGTGGTTTCAGCGCGATAGAAACTATTTGGAAATCGCGTCGTCGCGGTTAAGTACGGTATTGGCGATCATGGTCCAACTGGCAAGTTCTATCGGATCTAATGCTTTTTCTACCGGGAACTCACCGACGTGGATCAAAGCGTGCGCGGCGTCCGGCCGTGCGGCGAACATCTTGCCGAAGGAATGCGCATCATGAACTAGCTCGTCCACATCCTTCGGATCGGGCGCCCTCCGCAGAACGGCATGCAAAATGTACGACGCGCGATCTCCGTCCAATGGCGCACGCTGCACTGCTGCCGAGGCTAGGTGCCGCGCGGCTTCGACGAATTGCGGATCATTCATCGTGACTAAGGCTTGGAGCGGCGTATTCGTACGTTCTCGGCGTACGGAGCACTGCTCACGTGTCGGCGCGTTGAACGCGGCCATCGTAGGAGGGGGCGACGTTCGTTTCCAGAATGTGTAAAAGCTCCGCCGGTAGAGACTGTCGCCGTGATCCTGAACGTACTTGCCGGTATTGCTCCCCGGCATAGCTACCACTTCCCATACTCCAGCGGGTTGATACGGTCGCACACCAGGACCACCGATTTTTGTGACCAATAAACCCGCTACTGCCAACGCTTGGTCTCGCAATACCTCAGCATCCAACCGTAATCTTGGTCCCCGAGCGAGCCAAGTATTGTCAGGATCCTTTGCAATCTGTTCCGCCGTCGCACGTGGCGATTGTTGGTACGTAGCCGATGTCACCATCAACTTCAGCATGTGCCGCATGTCCCAACCTGCCGCAGGAAACTCCACCGCCAACCAATCCAGCAGTTCGGGGTGGCTCGGTCGTCCTCCCATCACACCAAAATCCTCGGGCGTTTTCACCAGACCGGTACCAAAAAGCGATAACCACACCCGATTGACCATCACGCGTGCCGTGAGCGGATGGTCGGGCGTCACGAGCCAGCGAGCTAGTCCCAGTCGATTACGCGGCTCAGTAGGAGGGAGTGGTGGTAGTACATTCGGGACGCCCGGTTCCACTTCGTCCAAAGGTTGCGTATAGTCCCCTCGCGCAAGGATATGCGCGTGGGGAGGGGTCGAGCGTTCGTGGGTGATAAGCGTCGTTGTCGAACGGGAATAGATGTAGTCGAATCGCCGGTTCGTAGCAGCGAGCTGCAGGTTGGCTTCACGTGTCGATTCTTGGAGCACGTTGCGCGAAAATATTCCCCATAATGCTTGGTCGTCGCTGGGGAGTTGGTCGTAGGATTGCTGAGATGCCGACAACTCCCGCAACTTCCCATCCTGAGCGAGAAGTTGAATCTCTTCGTCGCCGAGCCAGCGACGGTAGATCCGGAGGTCGCTCAGTCCTGCCGTGCGCAAGTCCTTTCCGATTTTGAGCGGAACTGCCGCCAGGGCAGTCGCCTCGATCCGATCTTCGGTTTCACCTCGCAAATGGACTTCACGTCCACCCGAGAAGATGCTGATGCTCGAACTCGACTGGCCACCGGAATAGCGGATGCAGATATGCTGCCATGCGTTGGGCCGCAACGCATCGTTGTCGGGCAATCGGCCACGAATATCATGACCTAAACCGTCGAAAATGGAAAAGGTGACGTCCCCTTCCGTCCCCACGACAACCTTCCACCCCAATTCCTTTTTGTCCTCTCCCACTGAGGGCTGGTGCTGCTCCAGCAGCTCACTATTGGACACCTCTTCTGGCGTGTGATACCAAAAGCTAATTGATAGGGGCTCGTCGGTCCGCAGACGCGGGAAATCGATGACGCTCTCTTGCGGCTCGTGATAGCGGATGCCTCGTCGGCCAAAGGGATGATCGTCGGCCCACCGCGCATGTTCAGGCAAAGGGAACCGATCGGCGTCGCTTTCGATCAAAGGTAGCGCAAGCAATAGTTCGGTGTTGGCGATGGGGTCGACCGAGGCCGTTGCTCGGCGCGGCCAATCTTGTGCCGCCCGATTTTCGGAACCCTTCAACAGGTCGAGCAATTCGGCCCGCTGCGCACGTAGTGCATCCCACTCGGCGCGAAACTCCTCACCGGGGAGCGCCAGTGCAGGTGGAGTGTCCTTTTGATTCCCATCCATAGCGGGTTGCGTCGTATTGTTAAAGAATGCACCGAATTGATAGAACTCACGCTGCGACAGCGGATCGTATTTGTGATCGTGGCATACAGCACAGCCAGCCGTCAGTGCCATGAAAACAGTGGCCGAGGTCTCGACGCGATCGACCATATAGCGGGCATCAAATTCTGCGGGGATCGCTCCCCCTTCCGAGGTCGTAATATTGCAGCGATTGAAGCCCGTTGCCACGAGTTGGTCGATGGTCGGATTCGGAAGCAAATCTCCGGCCAATTGCTCCACAACAAACTGATCGTACGGCATATTGGCCTGAAAGGCGCGGATAATCCAATCTCGATACGGCCACATCTCCCGATAGTTGTCGACGTGCATGCCGTGTGTATCACCGTATCGAGCAGCATCCAGCCAAAAGCGCGCTTGATGCTCGGCTGCCTGAGGTGAAGCCAGCAAGTGATCGACGGCCCGCTCGTAGGCAACCCTTTCCGCTGTGTCTGGGGTGGTATCCTTCGTATGTTGACTGAGAGCCTGTTCATAAAGCGCCAACAATGCATCGCTGGGTGGCAATCCGGTTAAGTCGAGTGCCATACGGCGCAGCAAACGATACGGCTCTTCGCGCTCATTGGGTGTCAGCCCGACATCCGCGAGGGTCCGTAACGCGAATAAGTCGATCGCGTTAACGACTCGGTGACCAGCAATCCCAGGCTCGTCCAGATTCGGGAGCGGAGGACGTGAAGGTCGTAGAAACGCCCAATGCCCTTCCCATTGTGCTCCCTCTTTCACCCACTGTGTGAGGGTCGCTCGGTCACCCTCGGATAGTACTTTCCCGAATTCCGCGGGCGGCATCCGCTCATCCGGATCGTCACTAGAAATTCGCCGAATCAGCTCAGAATTTTCTGGATCACCGGCCGTAACGACATGGTCTGCACCCTCCGGCGTGTCGAGCCGCAGTTCCCCTTTGCGGCTCGCTGGGTCGGGACCATGACAAGCGAAACAGTATTCTGAGAGAAGGGGCCGGATGTCTCGGTCAAACCGTAGCGAGTTCGATTCGGCGGCAGGCAAGAATCCGCAGGCGAGGGCGACCCAGAATAGACTTGGAAGAATTCGTGCCATGGGTGGGATCTGTTGTGTGTGGTGGGATAAGAAATGGCTCACCATGACGTGATGACGTCAAGAACCCTCCTACGCCACATTGTAGCCTCCATATTGTCTGCGGGTCAACGGTCATGCCCTTACCCAGCCTGTTACTGAATTTGGCAGTCCAACGAACAGCAACTGGAATCACAGCCAAAGCAACGCCCGATTATCTGACCACGAAGGCCACGAAGAGCACGAAGGGATCAGAGAACGAATCGCTTGATGCCATCTTTCAGTTTTGTCACGTTGAAATTCATCAGTAATCCGACCTTCACGCCCGTTAGTTTCATGTAGGTCAATAACTGGGCTTCGTGAATGCCTCTGATTTCCTCGACGCTCTTCAGTTCGACGATCAGTTGGTTCTCGACGAAAATGTCAATTCGGTAGCCACAGTCAAGCCGCACGTCCTTGTATTGTACTGGCAATGCAAGTTGGAGATCGAATGCTATGCCATGGTGACTTAGTTCATGAGCCAGACATTGTTCGTAAGCCGATTCGAGCAATCCCGGTCCAAGGTGTCGGTGAACTTCGATCGCACAGCCGATCACACGATTTGAAATCTCATCGAATTCCATCTTCGTGCTCTCCGTGTCCTTCGTGGTTAGTGTCTTCCGTTGATGCTTGCTCAACGCGCTGAGTGGCTAGGAATCCATGTCAGTCCTGGGTTTAGGGTGGGATCCCTTCGGCTAATACCTGACGACTCAGACCCGTGATTAAGATAGCTGTCGCTGTGTCCCAAGTCGATTGGAGGTCGGCGGGATAACTGAAATCCGCGACATAGGGGTATTCGCATGGGTGCGTGAGGTATTGTTAGTTTATCGACGGTGAGTCAGCAATCCGCACGTAATTACAAGTTATCGGGCGTTCCGATGAACTGTGCGCGACTTCGTCGCATTCCGAACACGCGTAAGTGGCTTGCCCAAGTCTTTCGCCGCCACGAGGGACATCAACTCTTCCGACTTTCCCTTGTCCGTCTTCACTGCATCTACGAGTTTCGCGCGCAGGCCTTCTGGCTACGCTCATTTTGATTCCTTTGCCTCCGGCCGTTTGACTGACGGAATTAGGGCCACGCGAAAGCCAAGGTCGGAGTAGCGGTAGTCAGGCGAACTCCAGTGGCGGTACGCAGACCGGCAGAGGGATGCGTAGTCGTTCCAGCCGCCGCCCCGGCGCACCGAACGCGAGCCTTCAGCTTGAGGTGGCCCTAGGGGGTTAGTGACTGCAGCGGATGGATAGTCACCATACCAATCTTGGCAAAATTCCGACACATTGCCATGCATATCGTAGAGCCCCCAAGGATTAGGAAGCTTTGCGCCTACCTGATGTGGAAAACGTTCTTCTAATAATCGTGTGTTGTCGTTAAACCATGCGTACTTCGCCAACGCGTCTTTGTTGTCGCCAAACGAATACGCTGTTGTCGTACCAGCACGGCACGCATACTCCCATTCTGCTTCGGTCGGAAGGCGATACTCCCTTCCGTCTTTCTCTGAAAGCTTCCGGCAAAACGAGACCGCATCATCGTGCAATACGTACGTAGCGGGATAATCGCTGACTTCTTCTCGTTGAGGTTTCTTACCCCAAGGTTCGGTTTCCATTACCGATTTCCATTCCCCCTGAGTCACCTCGCAAACCCCAAGATAAAAGTCACTACTGAGCGTCACTTCATGCTGCTGCTCGTCGTCGCTCCGGCCCGCCTCATCGCTGGGAGACCCCATCATGAACGTCCCTCGTGGGCATAAAACGAATTCCATTCCAATGCTATTGGTGATTGTCTTAGGCTGCTTCGTGTCTTTCGGCTCTTCGCCAAATAACTGGGAAGCAATTCCCATCAAGACTAGCAAAGTAAAGGGGATTAATCGCATGGAACTGTCCTTGTGGTTTGACTTTTTGATTGTCGCCCGGTCAGATTCCTTCGTTGATTCTCTTGCCTTGGACGATTCTGGCCGAGGCTTGGGTAGAGCGAGATTCTTTTAGATCATATCGTTCGAACTGTCGAGATCACGCGGAGAACACGAATTGTTGTGCGATTTCTTCCGTGCACGGCTCATCTACCCTGCCGAGGATTCGGCTCAAGATACCATGGGTTCGTAATCCCGACCGGGGCGTACCGCGGCGCCGATCGCGAAGCCAGCTTTGCGTCTGAGTTCTGAGTTTCCGAGGAACGGAGTAGCCGATGCATCCAGCACCGGACCTGTCCCCCTGATGCTTTTCTGGATTCGGACTTAATTCCTTCGTTGAAGCGCCGTAGGCGGACCCGCATCCACGGTGGTGTGGAGTCCGGGACTGAATGGCCTCTGGCTACCAAATTCTGTCGCGATGTGAATCCAACGGACCGTGATTCGATGGACGCCGTCTAATTGTTGCTCCGCATCAGCACGACGGTCAATACGCACCAAACGATGGCGAATATTACTGAAACCGCGAGCGGCGCGAAGTGTACAATAGGGCGGTCCATCATTTCTAGTATCTCGGGACGAGCGGAAAGACCACGCGATTCTCGGCTCGCACTGAATGCCCGTTTGGCAATTTCGGTGTTTCCTGCGGCAATTGCGCAGGCGAAGGAAGTCTCAATAAGATTGATCAAGACGGCACTAAAGGAGAAAAGATATCCATGAGGGAAAGGCTTTAAAAACCAGACTAGGCTCACAGCTTGAGAAGTGACTAGTCCAAAGAGAAGAAAATAGAATAACCATTTCAGATGAACGGCGTCAAAAAGAATGCGGTCGAGCGACTCATGTCTCACGAGCAACTTGATGCTCTTTTGGAGAGCCCAGCCGAAGGTAATCGTCAAGAGGATTCGAATGGTTGTCATTTGAAGAGTTTATCCCAATCGGTCTCTATCGATAATATGTTTTGGCTTCGCGACAGAACGCTACGCTTCAGTTGGCAGCGTGAGTTGCTATCTTCATCTGAATAAGCCCGGTTACACCGCCTCACCGCAACTGTTTGTGTACGCCCGTCATGCAACGCCGTAGCTGATTTATTTAGCGAAGAAACTGGGGTTTGGTTGAAATTGCAACAACGAAAAAGGAGCATTCCTCTAGCCCGGAGGGCAACGCCGTAGCTGATTTTTTTACCGAAAAAACTAGGGCTTTCGGTAAAATGGATAAATGAGATAAGCCAGATTCCCTAGCAACCCAAACCGATACGCATCAGCTTGAAAGGAAT
>JAQCHP010000151.1 GCA_027619595.1 Planctomycetota bacterium | reverse complement strand
TGAAAACACGCCTTTTCTACAGTTAAAACCCAGATTTAGGGCTTTATTTGAAGTTCAAGTTCGGTTTAGCATTGACCGTCAAAATCAAAATAGAAAACGGCCCGATCGTCGCGCAGGCGTTGCAGCAGTGGAACTGGCAGTCTGTTTGCCAATCTTGCTATTGCTGTTCGTCGGGATGATCGAAAGCTGCACGATGTTTTTCCTTAAGCAATCGCTGGCTATCGCTGCCTATGAAGGAATGCATACGGCACTGGAGACGGAAGCGGATGCGGCGGATGTCGAAGCCACCTGTAACACGATTCTGACGCAACGACGCGTGACCGGTTCCAATGTAGTTTGTGATCCAGGTAACTTCGAAACCCTCGCACCCGGTAGTTTTTTTACGGTGCGTGTGTCGGCGCCCACGGCTGGCAATTCACTGCTTCCATTGCACTTCTTTGGTAACGTCGACCTTACGTCCGAAGTAACGATGCTCAAGGAATTGTGATACTACGCGGCCGGCTGTAAAGGGAAACGAGCAAATGAAGACGCAATCAAATCGAAATCAAGACGCCCAGTCGCGGCGAGGTGCAGTGCTACTCTTGGTGGCAATCTCCCTGCCTGTCTTATTGCTGATGGTTGCATTTGCAGTTGACGTGGCCTGGATGCAGCTTGCTCGCACCGAATTGCGAACAGCCACGGACGCTGCTTCGCGCGCGGGTTCTCGTGTGTTGGGACTGACACAAGACGCGGACCAAGCTCGTGCGGCGGCGATCGATGCGGCTAGCCGCAATACGGTGGCTGGCGAAGCAATGATTGTGGAAGCATCGGCCGTCGAAATCGGAGTTTCAACGCAAGCGAATCGGAACGCTCGATTTCAGTTTTCACCCGGCGGGACTCGACTAAATGCCGTAAAAGTTGATGGTCGCCGTACGGCCAGTTCAGCGGCGGGTCCGGTCGGATTGTTGATGGGCAACCTATTACCAGTATCGACGTTTGAACCGACGCAGACGGCGATTTCAACGCAGTTGGATCGCGATGTTTGCCTCGTAGTGGACCGATCGGGTTCAATGTTGACTATCCTGGGCGGGGGCAACCCAGGAAACTTCTGCGATCCGCCGTTGCCAGGGAGTCGCTGGGCGGCCCTGGCACGTGCCGTCGACGCTTTCTTGCAAGAACTGGAAGCGACATTCCCGGAGGAAGCTTTGGGAATGGTGAGCTATTCCAGTGACGTACGGGGCTGCCAAGGTCGCTTGAACATGCCTCGATCGTTAATCCATACGCGACTTAGCCCGGACTACGTGCCCACAAAGGCCGCGATGACGCAGCTCTCCTCCAACCCCATTGGTGGACGTACCGCCATCACGGCCGGGATCGACGATGGAATTCGCGTGCTCACTGGACCTGAACGCCGCCCCTTCGCCGTCCCCACGATGGTTCTGATGACGGACGGGATCCACAATCTGGGACCCGAACCGCGTGAAGGAGCTGCCAGAGCCGCAGCCGCCGACATTATTATCTACACGGTCACGTTCAGCGAAGATGCTGACCTGGCGCGAATGCGTGAAGTTGCCGACATTACGGGCGGGCGTCACTTCCACGCCGATACGGCAGGCGATCTCGAAGCGATCTTTCGTGAGATTGCTCAGACACTCCCCGTCATCGTAACCAAATAGATTTGAGCCCAGGCAGGATTTTTCTAAAGGGGATCGCATGTCTACAACACGCTGGTCGGTTTCGCGAAAGTCGGTACGAAGTCGATGCGGCGCTGCGACCGTCGAATTCGCAATTGTGGGCTCGTTATTCTTCATGACGCTTTTAGCGATGTTCGAATTTGGGCGGCTCAACATCATTCGACACACTGCCGATAATGCAGCCTACGAAGCAGCTCGGCAGTGTATGGTTCCTGGCGCGACGGTCGCCGAAGCCGAAGACACCGCCATACGCATCATGAACGTTGTCGGTACGAGAAACACAACCGTAACGGTGACCCCCAGCAATCTGGGCCCGGATACCGACGAGATTACAGTTACCGTAGAGGTCCCCATGAATAGCAATGCTCTCGTGGCGGCCAGATTTTCGGCGGCGAAAACGATCCAGTCCACGATAACTCTACGGACTGAGCGTCCCACCAGGCGATCATAGACGGCGACTTAGGATCGAATCCTACTCGTTCATCCTACATCGTTCGATCAGGTCAATCGAACTGCTGGAATGACGGGCGCCCTTGAGTTGTCAACGCTGTGACTCGACGTGCCTCGCCCAGTAGGAACTCTGGATCGACGAACGGCTCGTGGGCGATGTCTTGCCAGCGAGTTCGCCCCTGTGCGTCAATTAAGAACGCGCCATGAAGTGGCTTCTGTTCAAAGTCATCAAAGCATCGGTAGGCGCGGAAGACGCTTAATTGTGGGTCGGTCAGCAAGGGGAATCGGATCCGGTCGCGGCCATAACTACTCAGAGCCTCACGCAAACTTTCTTGGCTGTCGGTGCCGATGGCGATCAACTCCCAGCCGGCTTGGCGAAACTCATCCGCACGAGGTGCAAACGCGCTGAGTTGTTCGACGCAATGCAGGCAGCCGAAACCCAAGTACATGATGACAACCACATTCCGCCCTTTGTAATCCGCTAAATTGCGTTTGACCCCTTCCACATCGGGAAGGGTCCATTCGCTGGCCAGTGGCGGCTGCCAGTTCATCGGCCCGAGACTGTCGAGAGGTGGGCGAATCCCTACATCTTGTCGAATTGGTTCGGGCGCCCGCCAATCTTTGCTGTTCCAGTTGAGCGACTGCACGATCGGAGCGAGGCGCGATAAGGCCGGCAGATCTTGATCGGCTTGGGATGCCAGTGAGCGAAGTTCAAGGAGCAATTCCCGCGCGCGATCTTGCTTGTCGTGCTGCCAACAAAAATCCGCCAGGTGCGAACGTGGCAAAACTTCTCCCGGGCCATCGTCGACTGCTTTCTGCAATACGTCCTCAGCCTCCTTAACCTTTCCTGCGGCCGCCATGACGCGTGCGCGGAGATACTCGGGAATCCCCTCGACGCCTTCCAACTGTTGCCAGGCTTCGGTCGCCTTACCCTGCTGCCATACCTGCCAACCGGACAACTCGCGAAACGCTTGCTCAAGTTTTTTTCTTTGTTGTTTGTTGAAGCGGGGAGCTTCAGTCGTGGCAGGTGTATCGTCTTTGTCGTTGGACGCTGCCGTTTTGGACTCTGGTGCGTTGGAGTCTGCCGCATTGGAATCTGGCTCGTCAGCGTCGTCATCGGTTTCATCCTTGGTCGCGTTGGCTTCCTTAGTGTACTGAGTATCATTGGCTGTCTTAGTGTCCTGAGTATCAGGGCTCTTTTCTTCGCCTTGGGTAGTTGCCGCGACACTTTCGGTTGGGGATGCAGCGGGCTGGTCAGGAGTATTGCTATTCGTGGGTTCGGTCGCTACCTGACCGTCGCTTGGGGCCAGCTTGGCGGTCGAGGTAACTTCGAGCGCCACCTGTTCCTGCCACACACGCAATTGATTCAGATGCCGTTCGCCACGGGACACATCGTTGGTGAGGAATGCGGCGCGACCGATTAGCCGGTGGTTTTCGATCTGCCGCCCGAGACTATTTTCTGGGGCTAGGTAAGTGGTTTCGCTAAGGCTAATTAATTCGTCCCATAGTTCGCACGTTTGCAAGACTTCCAGGGTCCGTTTTCGACCATACGAAGCACTACAGTCCTTTTTTGTAAGGAGATTCCATTTTGGATGACGAGGCAGCTCAGTCATATTCATCGCCAGTTCGAGCCCCTCTCGCGCTCGGCCTTGCTTGAGCCATGTCCGAATCAGCCACTCGTTGTTGTGGGCATAGTTGTGAATCTGATCGGGCAGTAGACGGTCTCGCATCATGTAGGCATGATCGGTGCGAGCCGAGGCTTCTTGTTGCCACGCTGCATCCGCATAGCGATGCAATCCGGAATAGGTATGTCCGGGCATATGCCACATATGGGCAACATGGGGAGCAATCTGACCACATTGTGCCGCCGACAGAATCGCTTGAGCCGGATCATTCTTGTCCCACAGGTGGATTCGATAGTGATGGCAGGGGTGATCCGGGTTCTTATCCAACACTTGCTGGAGCAATGCGTCGATCGCCACGCGACTATTCATTTCAACGCCGTCGGACGAATTCTTCCAAATTTGGCAGGCCAGAAACGCTTTGGCTTCCATGTCGTCCGGAAAACGTTTGACAAGCTTCTCCAGATTTTCGACGAGGGCTTTTCCACTTTCGGCCTTCTTATCGTCGACCGCTTTGTCGAAGTAGGCGGTCCATGCATCGATGTACATTTGTTCACGTTCCGTCATCGATGGGCGGTAAGGCGCGGATTTTTCGAGAAATCCTCTGCCACGCGATCGATTATTAACGTTGGCCATCGCCATTCCCCACAGGGCCATTCCACAACTTGAGTCAAGTGCGGCCACCTGTCGGAAGGTGCGTTCGGCTTCGAAGAACCAAAACCCATGCAATTGACCGATCCCCTGGTCCATAAGTTGTTGTGCGAGCCGCGCATGGGTCGTCACCGGAAAATGGACCTTGCCGGTCCCACCCATCAGATACGCCGATTGCCGCGGTCCTTCGTTAAATGCCTCGCCATGGAGCGAATGCCCAGCCCGCAGCGAGGGAGTTTCATCGGCCACCACCGGCACCGCGAACGCAAGTCCGACAATGAGTGTCCAGATCAAACGCATGATGGTAGACATTCGCGAAGGTGTTGTGGTGCGTGGCAAAGGGTTAGCAAGAGTTGAGATGGCGCGCGAGCACCGTTGGTGGGACGGTCTCCAGTTTAACATGCCGAGCGACGGAACGTGAAAGAGATTCTTCCGACCAACAGCCGCGGGTGAGGTATATCCCCGTGCACCCGTGACGCCGAAATATGCGAAACTGCTCTTTTCGCCGCGAACGATAGCGGTCATATTGAATGCATTGGCCTGCATGGCAGGTGCACACAAAGCGTGCAATTGGCACGCTGAGCCGTGCTAGGCGGACGTGATTTTCCCCTAAATTTGGCTATTTCTTGGGCCGGCACTGAATTTGCTACGTAAATGTGTTGGACACACTTATGGAGTATATGTCATGATCACTTCAGTAAAGCCAACGTCACTTTTGGACTTGGTGCAGAGTTCGTTTCGGCTATCTCCCTTTTCGCAGGAATTCGGGGACGTCCGGATTTCCGTACAGGGTGGCAAGGTGCATTTGACGGGGACGGTGAGCAGCTACTACCACAAGCAGCTGGCCATCGAGGCTTGCCGCCATGTAGCCGGAGTAAAGGGCTGTTCGGACGCATTGAGCGTTGAGTATCCTACCGAGCAGCAATGACTCGGTTGGGGTAATAAAGACTGCCACCTCGGGCGTTAGCCCAAATTGTCCATTCTGCGCCGAAACAAAGACTGCCACCGGAGGGCGAATGGGGGAGGGGCGGGGCAATTTAGAGAAAGCAGGTTTCCATCGAGTGGGTTGAGCTGGTACTCTAGCTGGTGTGGAACTCAATTAGCGTGGCCCTGGGCAGTCTTGGGGGCGTTCTCCTCCAGCATCGTTTACCCAACGGAAATCCTGTGCCCTACCGACTTACAAACCTGCGTCTTCCGGTCGAAATTCCCGAAAGCGAGCTGCCGACCGCCATTGCGAGCGCATTGCGCGTGCCTGTGGAATCGCTGGCCAGTTGCCGTGTGCTGCGAAAGAGCTTGGACGCGAGACACCGCCACGACTTGCAGTTTGTCTATTCGACCGTGATCGACTTTTTCGGCGGGAAGATTCCGAGCCACATTCGAAAATACGACAATCTGACTCCTTTTTCCCCTACGCCGTTTTTTGAACCGGAGCCTGGACAGACACCACTCGACCAGCGGCCAGTGATTGTGGGGTCGGGTCCAGCGGGGCTCTTGGCAGGATACTATCTAGCCCAAAAAGGGTATTGCCCGCTGATTGTGGAACGGGGTGAGGCGGTGAAATCCCGCGTTCCGGCGAATCGCGGCTTTGATCGCGGGGGCGAATTCGACACGGAAAACAACTATCTGTTTGGGGAGGGGGGCGCCGGATGCTTCAGCGACGGGAAACTCACCTGCCGCATCACCGGGCCTGATGTCGATTGGGTATTGCAGCGTTTTGTTGAATGTGGTGGCAGGCCGTCGCTCATTTACGAGCAGCGACCACATCTGGGTAGCAATAAGTTACCTCTGATTTGCCGCAACTTTCGCCGCAAAATTGAAGCAATGGGAGGTGAATATCGCTTTGGCTGCCGTATGGAGGGGATTGACATTCACGAGGACCGCGTCCGCGGCATCATGACCTCCCAGGGCTACATACCGACGTCGCAGCTGATCTTGGCGATTGGCCATAGTGCCCGCGATACCTACCAAATGCTGCACGCGGCTGGCCTGCCTTTGGAACAAAAAGCGTTTCAGTTGGGTCTGCGCATTGAACAGCCACAGCAGCAGATTAATGACTTCAAATATGGTCGCCCGGCGTATCTGGAACTGCTGGGAGCGGCAGATTACTCGATCGTACACCAAACGCCTGGTCGACGTGACGTGTTTACGTTCTGCATGTGTGCTGGCGGAATTGTGATGCCCAGCATGTCGGAAGTCGGACATTTTTGTACTAATGGGATGAGTAACTCGCGTCATGATACCCCGTTCGCCAACAGTGGAATCGTAGCCACAATTCAACCAGACGAGTTTGGTAGTGAGCATCCTTTGGCGGGGATTGAGCTGCAAAGACGCTACGAAGCCGCGGCATATGCCTTGGCAGGCAGCAACTATTTGGCCCCCATTCAAAGCGTCGAAGACTTTCTTGCAGACAGAAATCCAGCCTCCAATGCGAAGCTGCCCTCTTCGTACCAGCGGGGGACGCACCCGCTCAATCTGTCACATGTATTGCCACCCGTGATTACGAACGCCATTCGCGAAAGCTTGCCGGCGATGGACCGTAACTGGAATGGCCGCTATCTGCAAAACGCGACACTTGTTGGCCCGGAGATGCGAGGCAGTTCACCGGTGAGGATTCCGCGTGATAGAGAGACGTGGCAAAGCCCGACACTGGCTGGCCTCTACCCGGTCGGAGAAGGGGCTGGATTTGCCGGAGGAATCGTCACGGCAGCGGTCGACGGACTACGAGCCGCGCGAAAACTCGTCGAAAACTATGCGCCGTTAGCACCTGCGACACAACTGGCACTCACCTAGACAGTCGGGTTCCGCCACAACGTAGAACGGGTCTCCAGGCCCGTTCCCCATCCTTCGTACCGACAAGGACAAAGAACTCAGTACGCGTTGCATTAAGCAAAACGTCGTACTTGTTTTTTTTCACCGGGTGGAAGACCGGTGGCTGAACGGGCCTGGAGACCCGTTCTACTTTTTGTTTGCCGCACGTGTTGCCCACGCCTCTTGCCAAAGTTCGAATGCGCGGGACCGATCCGCGTCAGTGGCAAACAGGTCGGCCTGTTCGGCGCGGGTACCGCGCTGACCCGGTAGCCCGAATTTTGCAGGATCTTCCTTGATAACGTCGATCGCCGTCACCAGCGCTAGGTCACGTACTTGTATTTGTGCCCGATGCGGAAAACACGGTCGTTCGTCGGCAAAATGGGGCTGCAGCCACTCGACATGCTCGACAGTCCCGAACCGGCGGACTGTGTTCATGGCCACTCGGATGGAATTGACGTCGATGGCTTCGACCGGTTTTTGGTTCGCCACCGGGAGTAGAATCGTTCGAGCAAGGCTCATTGTTTCTGGTATTCCGCACCGTAGACCCAGAACTAAAAAGTCGACCGCGGTTTGCCGGTCATGCGCGCGAATCAACGAAGCCGTTAGTAACCGGCGAAGTGGATCATCGGAGTCGCTGGAAAGTCGCAGTGGAACTCCCTGAATCAACGCTATCACCTTTTCCAGAGCCAAATAGTGAAGTTGAATTGTTTCATCACAATTGAGCAGCATGGTGGCCGCAATCAAGGCCGAAACATCCAGCGATTCTACTTCGCCCGACACGACGCGCAGCCGTGAAACGCGCTCACGAACAATTTCGTCCGCCTTGGCAGGCTGCTTCAAGGCCGCTGCGATCATACCCCATTCGTATTGCAAAATTGCAGCAAACAGTTCCCGAGAGGCTGCTGAATCGCCTGCCACCGAAACGTACAACTTCCAGCCCGGCAGTTCATCGTCCGAGATTGGTTCGCCCTTACGCAAACGACTCAGTCTTTCGTGTTGCTGAGTCTTTTGGACCGTAGCGAGGATGTATCCGGCCCGCTGCCGAACTTCCGGATCGGCGTGCGACTGTGCCGCCTCGAGTTCCGTAAAAGCGGCAAGACCGAATTTGGCCAATTGCTGCGTGGCCCGCTGCCGCACTTGAAACTCCTGGTGTCCCAGCTCGGCAATCAATTGACGTGTTGTGGGAGACGTCTCTGCCCTCAGGCCCGAGGCAAGCCCTCCTAGCACCAGCAGAACGAGCAAACCGACGTTCCACCCGGCGTTCATTTTGCGGGAATGTATTGAAAGGCGATGGCTTTGGCGGTGCATATTGAACAACCCTCAAATTTCGCGACACGACGTTCCAGTCCCTCGCTCCCATTCTAACCCGTCACGACCGATCTGGGCACCTGCTTGCCGATCACACGGCCCGGGACTAACATGGAAGCAATAGGGATTTGCGGCCGCTTGCAGCCTTCATCTGCTAAAAAGCCTCAACAACTGCCAGGCTCAGCCCTTCAGCGGCTGGACGGGTCGTACAGTTTATTCGGCTCGGGACCAATCGGCGGACTTGAGACACTGACTTCAGAAACTTCCGAAGCTTCTGTCAGGCGTGGCGACGACTGCATTCCATAGGTTGTACGTCTCCATCACGATAAGTCCACCGAATCTTCCGCGAGAGTCGAAGCATGACCCCCTTACCTCGTCAACTCGACGGTATCTCCAAGTCTGTCGGAATGTCTACCCTGGCGTTGCACGCCGGTGAACTCCATCAGAAGCCAGGAGACTCAATTACCGATCCAATTTTTTGCGCGTCGACCTATACCTTTTCCAACACACAAGCTGTGATCGACTACATCCAGCAAGGTCAAGAGCGAGAAGAGTACGGCCGGTACGGTAATCCAGGCGAGCGGGTGGTGGAACGCAAGCTGGCGCAGCTCGAAGGGGGAGAAGACTGCTTGCTGTTCGCCAGTGGCATGGCGGCCATTGTCGGCGTCCTGATGACGCATCTCAATTCAGGCGATGAGGTGATCTTCTTCGATGAATGTTATCACCGCAGTCGTGAATTTTGCAGTAAACATTTGGCTCGTTTTGGCGTAACCACGCGACAGGTCAAGGCATGCGACTATGACGCGATGGAGCGTGCAATTAACCCACGTACGAAAATGCTGGTGAGCGAGAGCCCGACCAATCCCCATCTGAGCATTGTCGATCTGCCGCGGTTCGTCGAATTGGGCTCAAAACATCACGTGATGACACTGATCGACGCGACGTTAGCCACTCCGTTCAACCTGCGGCCGATTGAGGCGGGCGTCGACTTTGTACTCCATTCGGCCACCAAATACCTCGCGGGGCACAATGACCTGTTGGCAGGGGCCTTGATCGGGAAGAAGGAACTCTTAGATCCCGTCCGCAACTTGCGCGGCATCATGGGGAGTATCAATTCTCCCCACAATGCCTATTTGCTCCAACGCGGGCTCAAAACGTTTGAACTACGCATGCAACGTCACAACGCCAACGGCATCGGCATTGCCCAGTTCCTTGAGGCCCATCCGCGAGTCGAAAAGGTGTACTATCCCGGCCTGCCGTCGCATTCCTATTTTGAAGTCGCTCAACGCACCATGTCCGGATACGGCGGGCTCATTACATTCTTGATCAAAGACGCCGATTGGAGGGCTACGGCAGACATCGTCGACGCCGTGAAGATCCCGAGAATTGGTCCGAGCCTTGGCGGGGTCGAGTCGCTGATCGAACAACCGATGGTGATGAGTTACTTTGAAGCAGCGCCCGAAGATCGCCTCAAGTGGGGCATATCGGATAACATGATTCGCCTCGCCTGCGGTATCGAAAACACCGACGATCTGATCGAAGACTTACGGCAAGCGTTGGATTCCACAGTACGCAGATAAGAGTGTGCTGACAAGACAGTTCAAGTTCACGGAGCGATCTCATCATGTCGACGGAAAGCACACACCGGTTCCGGACTCGCGCGATTCACGTAGGGAATCCGCGTGATGCGGCTACGGGAGCCGTGGTCCCGCCAATTCATGTGGCTTCAACCTTCGTGCAAGCCGAAGCGGGCAAGTGGTCCGAATTTGACTACTCACGGAGCGGAAATCCGACGCGGCAATTGGTCGAACGTACCATCGCCAACCTTGAGTCGGGCGTGCGAGGATTTGCTTTCGCGTCGGGTATGGCCGCTACACACGCTGCGACGATGCTTCTGCAGCAAGGGGACCATATTGTTGCCGGCACCGATATTTACGGCGGAACGTATCGACTATTGCATAAGATCCTGGACCGGAGTGGTATCGGTATCACTCTAGCCAACACGCAAGATCTGACCGCGTTGCGACAAGCGATGACAGAACGTACACGACTTGTGTGGATCGAGTCGCCTGGCAATCCCTTAATGTCGATTACTGATATTCGGGCCTGTGCCGACATTGCGCATGAGCATGGGGCATTGTTAGGCGTCGACAACACGTTCGCCACGCCGGTCCTCACGCGGCCGCTGGAACTCGGCGCCGACATCGTAATGCACTCCGCCACTAAATATTTGGGCGGCCACAGTGACCTGTTGGGTGGAACGTTGGTGGTGCGCGATTCCCAACT
>JAQCHP010000150.1 GCA_027619595.1 Planctomycetota bacterium | reverse complement strand
CAGCTACGGCGTTGCCCTCCGGGCTATGGAAAGATTCTGCGACGCATATTCCCCAATATTAACTTGGCTTTTCTCGTTCTTGCAATGTCAACAATGCTGCACTCTACTCTTAATGCAAAACAAATCAGCTACGGCGTTGCCCTCCGGGCTTTGACTACCGCCAACCGATAGGAATTTTGATTTCCGGCAGTCGACCCAGGGAGAACCACGCAACCGGTCGGTTATTGGGATGGTGAGCGAAATTGGTGGCCTGACGGAGCACAAGTGGCACTCGTTAGGGCAAGAATACGCGGTGCCCCAACAGCCGGGGGCGCAGCGTCCGCGTGCTGAACCGCGTCAGGAATGAAAGAGTAGCTCGCCAGGGACGTGTCGATGTCGACTTAGGGACTTCAGTTAGCCGGTCACTCGGCAACGTGCAAATGGGCGGTTATCGCAACTAGCTGCGGGACATGGATAAGCCCATTGCTCCGACTGCGTAGCGGTTTCGTGCTTCGTTGAACGGTATTGCGGTTAAACGACTGCACGTTGCCGCGATGTGTAGCATCGGAGCATCGACGAATCCGGGTGCCGGAAGTTTAATTGCTGGCGGAATCCAGGATTTGCCGGACTACGTCCACGCCCACCTCGCTGCTATAGGCGTCCATCATCCGTCTCCACACGGGGCCGGGTTTCCCGGTACCAATTGAAATGCCATTCACCTTGACCGCCGCGGCAAGAAAAAACGGAGTTGTCGTTAGCCACGCTTCGTCGGCGTTGGCCACGTCATGAATCTGCAGGTCCCGTTCGACAAACCGGAGTCCAAGTTCAAGTCCAATACGCCGTACCGCTTCGAGCGACACGCCCCACAGGATATTGTTCCTTTGCGGGCAGAAAATTGTTCCGTCACGATAGGTGACAAAGTTGGCGCCGCCAGTTTCCGTAATATTCCCGTCCAGATCCAAATAGAGACCTACGGCCTTCGGGTCGACGAGCTTCGCCTGTTTGTCGCCAATCCACATGTGTAAGCGATTGCGATGCTTGATCTTGCTGCTCAGGATATTTGGATGGATGTGGCGCTGCGCCGGAGTCACCACATGTACGCCGTCGGTGATGCTTTCTTTCCATAACCACAGGGGGAGTGGAAAACAGTGTGCGACCAAGGTGGTGGCGGAAGTGGCCGTGGCTGCCGAACCGGCGTACACGGAGAATTCACCCGCCGTAGCATAGAGTATCAACGCGATTTCGCGTCCCGGCCAAGCCTTGAGATTATGGGTTACCAGGTGATTCACGATTTCCAACAATTCAGTCTCGGTCTTGGGTAGATCCAGGTACGCGTAGCGGGCCGATTCCATGAATCGACCTACGTGTTCCAAAGTAGCATACGGTCGCCCGGCAAATGTGCGGAGTAGATCCGTAACCGCCGCACCAATCACAATTCCCGCATCGTAGATCGGCAGGACACACTGTGAATTTGGCACATAATGACCATTTAAAAAGGCAATCGGTTCTTCCACGTGACGACCCCAGTAGCAAAGGAATTTATCGTACAGAATCTAGTGCGCTATCGTGTTGCTCAAAAAGGATCGCACGGCGTCTGCGACCGCTTCGTTGTGTTGGGTCGGGTGCAGTGGCTTCGAGGGCACCTGTACAAAAATTGCCTGCGACAGATGTCGCAACCATTCCCGAGCATAAGCAATCGGATGGATATAGTCAGGTTCACAGCCAATCACGAGCGTGGGAACTTTTAATAACGCAACTTCGTTCCATGAGTTGATTGGACAGTCTCGCGGTATGCGTCGCAGTCGCACAGCGCGTTCGGTGGCTTGGGGCTTCTCAAAACTTTCACAATAGGACGTTGCAGCCGCTGGATCCGCTTGGAAAACCGACTCGTATTCGGCAGACTGCAAGAATCGACTTCGAGCTTCTTCGACGTCATACATCTCCAGCAGATCTCCGATCTTGATCGCTGGGTGCAGCGGTTCCGGCGATTTGTCGTCCAGCCATGCCGGCCGCACCAAAATCAGGTGGCTCACCATGTCCGGGAAATCCAGGGCAAAACGAGCACTCACAGCGGCTCCCATCGATACGCCCCCCACGATCGCACTTTCGATCTGACAATGATCGAGTAGCGCACGCAAGTCAGCCGCAAGTTGGCCGAACGTAAATGCGTCTTCGGGACCAACCGGTTCTGTTCGGCCATGCGCACGGCAATCCCAAACGAGCAACGAATAGCCCGTCAAATTGCTCAACATGTCCAGCATCACCGTCAAGTCGCCCGTTAGGCCGTGCGTGAAGACCAGCACCGGGCCACTGCCGTGTCGTTCGTAATAAAAGGAAATTCCGTTGTTTTCAAAGACTGGCATATTGCATTTGGCAGATGTTGCAAAGGAATGGCCGTCGTTGGCCAACAGGCCGTACATTTACACTAGATGTGATTGTAGGAATTTCATCGTCTCAGGTACCTCAGATTCGTTGAGGTTATGCATGACCAGGGGGCCATCGTATCCAATCCGCCGCAGCCCCTCAATATAGTAGCTCCAATCGAGCATCCCCTGCCCCGCCGCTTGGGAGCTACCCGTCTCCACGGGCTGGTCCTTGGCGTGGGCCATCATAATATCGGGCCCCAATAATGTAAAAGACTCGTCGAACACTTGCCGCATTTGAGGTAGGTTGCCGTAATGCAACAAGTTAGCACCGTCCAGCACGATTCGGAGTGCGGGAGATGCAAAGTGGTCGAGTAGGCGACGAGCCTGTTGCGAGCAGTGAACCACATTGCCTTGTTCAGGTTCAATACCCAAAGTCACCCCAGCTTGTTCCGCGACCGGTAACAGCGTCTCGATCGTTCGGCAAAGATCGCCCCAAGCGGATGGACTGCGATTGTCGGGGTGGTCTCGCCACATATCGTGTGGGTCGCGCGTGCCCGTACAAAGGGAGACGAAATGCGTGCCCATGTCTGGTGCCGCTTGGATCAGTGCCGCAGTACGACACGTCATGTCATGCCGAAACGCAAGATCGGGATGAACGGCGTTGAAGGTTGCCGAGATGCCACACATGTTCAATGCGTGACGTGCAAACGCATCGCGGATCGTATGGCAACTTGTCGTAGTGATCTGTGCCGGGATCGATTCGAGCCCTGCACAGGCCAGATTAAAGTGTACGTGTTGGACGCCGGCCGTTGCGATTGCCGAAAGAACCTCGTTCAGCGTCGAACGCTTGAACGTGCGTGCAAATATTCCTAGGTCCATTCCTGTCGCCCCATATTCAGTATTCAGTATTCAGTATGGGGCTCTACAGGAAGGGAGCGTAATCCGCTGGTTTGTTCGGACAGATTCTTCCACCGCTTCGAGTGCTTGCACAGCGGCTAATCCGTCTGCCGCGTCGGGACTGGTCGGGCGATCTTCGAGTATGGATTCTGCAAAGGCATCCAATTGATTGGCATACGCATTGCTCAGACCACCTAACGGGCGACTCCATTGTTGCGTGCGACCGTCAAAGGCGTTGACCTGCGCCGGGCGGTGGTAAAACGGCAGGCTCACTCGCACATCGACACTTCCCGTTTCGCCATAGACGGTATACTGTTCCCACCAATCGCCGCACGACTTGCAGGTCAATTCGAAATGGCCGCCACCGCCAGCCGAGAATTCTAGCAATCCATGCCATGAACTCTGTCCCGCATGACTGGCCACCTGCGCTCGAACCGCGGCAATCTCGCCGGCCAGGAACCGTATGTTGTCGAATAGATGTGCGCCCTGCGTCCATAGGTTATAGCGAGTACGATCGGCCTTATAGTCGGGCGACTCTGCGGATGACGGTGGCGGTTCGCCTATCAACGGGTCGAGACAACTATCTTGCATCGCGGATCGGAACAGGGAGTCGCGGAAAATTGCGGAGACAGAAAGGATCTTGCCCACACGGTCATGGACAAATTGGTGCGCATAGGCCATGCCAGGATCGTGACGTTTCATGCAGCCCACTTGCAGTTTTTTGTTGACAGCACGTGATAGCTGAATTATTTCCCTGCATTCACTTGCATTGCAACCCAGTGGTTTTTCGACGAGTACGTGTTTTCCCGCCTGTAGAGCTTGCCGAGCCAGTGGCACGTGCAAGGGGTCCGGCACCGCAATCAGTACCGCTTGTACGTCATCGTCGGCCAACAGATCACGATGATCCAGGTATTGCTTGGGAGCTCCAAAGCGCCGAGCCACCTCCGTCAATCGACCTTCGACACGGTCGGTTAATGCCACAAGCCTGACACGCCGAGTCCGTCCAATTGCCGGAAGGTGAGCAGCCTGCGCCACGGCTCCGCAGCCGAGCACGCCAAGTTGAAGGAATTCGCGATCCGCCATCTATTTACCCGCATACCAAAACGGTCGACGCCAATACCGCTGTCGAAGGTCGGCCGCCAGGTCGGCCGACATGGGAGGTTGATCGCTCACGGCACAATTGAGTTCTGCCTGCCGCACACTGCGGATGCCGGGAATGACCGTTGAAACGGCGGTTGGCTGGAGTGCAAACTGAAGGGCGGCATGGGCCATATTGGGTGCTCGCGTACCAATCAAATGCTGAAGTGAGTCGACACGGGCCACAGTCCGCGCCAGCCGATCCCCGGCAAAATAGTTGCCCCGGATGTCCCCCTCCGGAAATTGCGTGGCCAATGTTAGTTTGCCCGTGAGTGAACTCTCGTCAAACGGAACCCGCACAATGATTGCAATGCCAAGTTGCTCCGCCAAGGGGAACATTTGCATCGCCGCGTCTTGATCGAAGATGTTGTAAATCACTTGGACACTATCGACGAGCCCGTCGCGCATCAGGTCGAGTACCGCATACTGGTCGTGTTCCGGAGTACTCACCCCAACGGCGCGAATCTTGCCTTGTTGCCTAAATCTCGCCATAAGTTCAAAGACACTTGGATTGCTGTTCCAAGCTCTTGACCACGTGTGGACTTGCATCAGGTCAATGCAGTCGGTTTGCAAATCACGCAGGCTGGCCTCTAGTTCCGCCTGAACATGTTTGGCGGGGAACCGGTCTTCGATGGAATCGTAGGGGCCCGGCGGCCAGTCTCCCGGCAATTGCGGTGGAATCTTGCTGGCGACATAAACCTTGTCTCTTTGCCGTGACTTGAGTGCCTGCGCAACGATCCTTTCACTGCGGCCGTTCCCATAAGCGCGCGCCGTGTCGATAAAATTACTTCCGAGATCGAGTGCCTTGTTCAAAGCGGCGACCGACTCCTGGTCATCTTGCGGGCCCCAATTGCTGCCGAGTGCCCAGGTTCCTACGCCAATTGATGAAACCTGCCAACCTAGTTTGCCGAAGGAACGGTATTGCACGCGGAGTTCTCCTGATAAGTTTGATGAGCCTGCGTCGGCGTCGATTGGTCAGCTATACGGCTGCGTCTTGGGGAGGATCCCTGGTCGTTGTACCGAAGACAAATCCTAAGGGGCCGAACGCATGTTTCATCTCGACCACCGCCTGCCGCACGAAATGCATGTCGCCGCCGTAGGTGAGCATCGTCGCACCCAGATCGAGCGCGCGTTGCGCTTGGTCCAGATTGGTAATGAGAGTCCCGAATCGCTTTCCGGCGGCGAGTGCCTGTCGAGCGGTTTCGGCCATTCCCTGACGGACGACTTCCGAATCGAACTCTCCGGGGACATTCGCCATGAGCGAAAAATCGCCCGGCCCGAAAAACAGCATGTCAATTCCCTCCACATCGGCCATGGCACGAGCTTGCGTCACGGCGTGAGGCGATTCGACCTGGGCCAACAGCACCGTTTCATCATTTGCGAGCCGCAGATAATCTTTTAACGGTGTCATGCAGTAAGGATTGTCGGGAGATGCCGTAAAGAGGCCTCGCTGTCCGAGCGGCGGGAACTTCGCGGCACGGACCAGGGCACGCGCTTCGTCCGCACTCTCACATCGCGGGTACATGATGACCGATGCCCCGGCTTCCAGAAGTCGCGCCATCCGAGAAAATTCGCCGTTACCAGGACGCGCCATGACGTCCATATTCGACACGCGGGCGGCACGTACCATGTTCTCTAATTGGTTGATTCCCAGCGGTTGATGTTCCAGGTCGATCCACAGGCAATCGATCCCCAGAAGCCCAATCAATTCAGCGCTTTGCGGATCGTGAAAGTGGGCCACCGTGGCCAAGACCGGTTTTCCTTCGGCCCACCGCTGCTTCGTTCGACTGATTCGCATGTTTCTTGTACGCAAGGCCCTTTCTGGGCAGTGGGGAAAAGGGTGCGCTAATCGACAAGTGGAATTAATGCATCAAAGCACTCTTCGAGCACTTGCGCGCCTTCCAAAGCGGCGTGCGCGTCGATGCATAACGGCGGCGCAATCTTAATGAATCCGCGCCCCGTCAGGAACAGCATCACCCCGCGTTGAACAGCTTCCATCGCGATGGCGTCCGCCAACGCCGCATTGGGTTCGCCCGTCTGGGGACATCGTAGATGAATGGAAATAAACAGACCCACCCCATGAATGGAAAGGATGTGATTAGGGTATCGTTGCTTGAGACTCTGCAATCGCCGCAAGACCAGTTGGCCTGTCTGGGCGGACGCTTCGATCAGGCGTTCATCCTGCAGTACCTGCAAGTTCGCCATGGCAGCCGCTGCGCAGACCGGGTTCCCACCATGTGTGCTGGACATACTTCCCGGCGGGGGGTCGTCTAGGATCGCACGCCGCCCTACGACCGCCGACACCGGAAGGCTCGACGATAGACCCTTACCCAGTGTAATCAGGTCCGGAACAACACCACAATGCTCGAATCCGTACCAGCGTCCAGTGCGTCCGCATCCCGATTGGACCTCATCGAAACACACGATAATGTTGTGTCGCTGTGCCCATTTCATCAGTGCAGCGGCAAACCCATGTGGTAGGGGCCATGTCGCCCATCCGGGCACAGCTTCGCCAATGAATCCTGCAATGTGTTCGGGCTGGATCCCCTGGGATGCCAATTGTTGCACACACGCTTCAAATGCCCGTTCACCGGTGGGGTCGTCTTCCATCCTGCCCCACGGCCAGCGCGGCCCGAACGGGAATGGAATTTGGTAGTGTCCCACTTGTCGCCGATCAAGCCAATCGGTGGAACTTGCCTCGCCCCCAGCGAGCGACGCTGCCAGGGTGCGGCCATGATAACCGCCAGAAAAACTTACAATGCCGACCTTCGCGGGATCGATCTTTTGTCCATGACGGCGCATCAACATCATGGCGCATTCGGTAGCTTCGGTACCCGCGCTGAAGAGAATTGCCTTCGAGTCCTCGATGGGCGAAAGCGAGACGAGCTTTTCGAGCAAATCTAAACGCGGAGATTGCGCGAAGGCATAGGTTGCCAGTAGCTGCGATTCGGTCGCTGTTCGAATGGCGTCGACGATACGCGGATGAGCGTGTCCAGCATTGGCAAGCACAATGCCACTCGTAAAGTCGATCCACTGGTTGCCGTAGGGATCGCGCACCAAGTATCCCGCCGCTTCATGCCAAACAACCGGTGGCTGTCCCGACATGGATAACGGCTCGACCTGACGCAATCGCTTCAACAAACTGAGAGATTGTGGTGCAGGAATTGGAGTGACGATTCGCCGTAAGTCGGAAGGCAGGCTGCAAATGTCTCTTGTGATAGGGCTCAATGTCGTATCACTTTCTTCGCTGCGATGTCACTTCGCCCACCTTGCAATCGTTTCCTGGAAAATCTTCAGCTTGCAGCGGCCTTACCCGCCGCCCTAAATTACCCAGTCGCTGTTTCGTTAAGAGACACCTTCATGCGTGCCGTTCCCGTCGACGTCTCTTCTCTTCTTTCTTCTTTTTCGAGCTGGTTTCCGAACCAGGTTTGTCCGTTCCAGCGTCTGTTTATAACCAACTTGGATATGGCGTTTCAGTAAGAGCTCGGTCAGGTCCTCGTCCCCCGCAACGATTGCCTTAACAATCCCTTCATGGGACCGCGCGTATACCTCCCATTCGGCAGGCGCAATGATACTGCCGGGGACGGTCCGTTCAATCAACAGAAGACGATTCAACTCTTGCTCCAGCAGCGGACAATGTGCCCCTCGCACAATAAGCAAGTGGAATTCCAGGTCCAGCCGATCGGAAAGCGCGTTGTCGTTGGCTGCGGCCGCCTCCTGAAATCTCTTTTCTACATCGACGAGTTCCGCAATCACGGACTCGGTCCGCCTGCGGGCACAGAGCTTACCGGCGACCATTTCCAACGACTGACGGACCAAGAACAGTCCCTCCAACTCGGCCGCCAAGAGGACCCGTACCCGGGCAATCTTCCGCGGCTGCTTCATGAGGATTCCCTCACTTTCAAGCCGCCGCAATGCCTCCACAACCGGAACTGTGCTGCAACGAAGCTGGCGCGCGATCCGAGCCTGAGACACCATTTGGCCGGGCACTAGGTCCCGCGACCATAACATCTGTCGCAACGATTGATAGGCGAACTCAGCAGTAGTCGTTGACATGTGATCTCGTCGATTACGAAGGAAATAGCCACAAACTGGCCGAAAGTGTATCACCAACCGATCCGGTTGTCCATAAAACCTTTTGCCGTGAAAACCTTTGTGCAAAGTAGGAAAGTGCCGATCAAGGCTTCGATTTAAGTTCCAGAAAGTCGAATTGTCGTGTCGCCTTGGTGATTTCGACAGTGAGTATGGTATTTGCGTTATACATGGCGGGCACACTCTCTTGGAACTCGTCCATCGTTGTACCACGTGGAGCAGGGGGAGGCTCGGGTATCTTGCGGCCCGTGGGACGCGCAGAACGAATTTCTACTTTGTATTGTCCTTCCAACGGCGGCGCGTTGGCTGCCAAGCGGTAGGCTCCATCAACAATTTCGCACCCGGCACTGGCGCCTCGCGTGGTACCGGTCGGAATGAACGCAATCGATCCTTGAATAATAGGCTCTCCATCGAGCGCGACGTTCCCGTGAATCGCTTCACTCGAAAAGAGTCCGCAGCCACCGATCGGAAATACAAAGAGTGCCAGTACCAAGCAAGATTGCTGCATTTGCTTCTTGGACATCGTGTCTCTTTGATCTAACGGCCGACCTTCGATATCGACACATGTAAAGATAACTCTCTAACGCTTACGAATCACTGCTTACGAATCTGGCCAATTCGCTTTTACTCTGTGGCGGCGCTTCCATCATCGATAAATCCACTAGCGCGCCAAGCGGCCAGGTCCACGGAATTGCTCTTAAATCCGACGCTGCCGTCGCCATTCAGAGCATTCACGCCGCCGGGGTGGCGGCTCCTGGGTGACGCGTAGTCATTGGTCGAATCGCCGGGAGTACAAGGGAGGTTCAGCCCAGGTTCATTGCATTTGGAAGTGGGGCCGCACCCGTCAAAATTTCCCCACAGCGGTTCAGGGACGGTTGAATTGGGCGGCTGAGTTACATACAGGAATTGATTCGAAGCACGTTGTGTAAAAAACGTGCCGCGAGTGCAACCCTTGTTCTTACCCGGGATCCCCGTCAGGTATTCCGAGATCACCATCGTCTTGGAGCTACCGTCGGACATGTCGCTAAGTTTGGTACCGACGTTAAAACGGAACGTGCCGCGAGCGATGCCGCGAGTCTGCCGGTCTTGTTCAAATTGGTCCGCATCAAAAGCCTCGTTGAGCGCATCCTGATCCCGCAAGCCTGAAAATATTCCCAAGTAATTGGACGTGGCAAACTTCGTTCCTCTACTGTTAAATGCCACTGGATTTGCGTTGTCACTGGGGCACAGAAACGCCGGGATCGGTACCGTCTGCGCGACAGGCCACGGTGAGTCTCCCTCCGGTCCCCACTGTTTCGTGATGTCGAAGATCTCGTACAACGCACTTTCTTCCATGTACGGCATCAGTCGATGTAGTAAATAAACCCATTGATCCAATGTGAAACGACCGCTGGCTCCGGCGGCGGTTGTCCCTTGCGGGAATCGGCCTTGGGCCGATTCAAAGTTTTGCATCGCGATACCAAGCTGCCGCAAGTTATTCATGCACTGAGCTCTTCTTGCCGCTTCACGTGCCGCTTGTACGGCTGGTAAAAGGAGCGCCACCAAGATACCAATGATGGCGATAACGACCAGTAATTCAACCAACGTAAAACCATCGCGTAACGATCGGCCAGTTGGCCTCGCTGCACTCCGCAGACGGTGATTAGTCATTCACAGTACTCCATGACTCCATGGCAAGAGCCATGGAGCAATCCCCAGTGTGGGTCAAATCCAAAGAGGCAGTTAGGAGGACCGACGCCGAGCGGCTAACAGACTTATCACTCCGAGGGCAAATACACCGAAACTGGCCGGTTCTGGTACTCCCGCCGAAGGTCCGACATCCGCTTGCGCCCAACAGTTGAACACTACCGCTAGGTCCGCACCATCCACGTTTCCGTCGCCTCCGGCTATGTTGATATCGGCAGGGTTTCCCGCACTTACCGGTCCCCAGGCGTTGTAGATGATCGCCACATCGGCTCCGTCCGTGGTTCCATCACCGTTGAGATCGCCACCACACCCGGCAGCGGCTGCAATTCGCCAAGTGGCGATATCAAACTCGTCATGCCAAATACCAGAGTCATCAAAGGTGCCGTCCTGAAAATCGTCCCGCCCGCCGCCAAGGGTAGGGGAGCCACCAGTAGGAGTAAACGGAACAGACTTCGTTCCGGACAAACGCACACCCCAAACCCCCGTGTCGTTTCCGCCGCCATTTCTGTACCATCCACCACGTCGAACGGCGCCTCCGGTACCGTCTTTTGATACCGGCATCGATTCCCATAGGTTTCCGCCTTGGTCATAAGTACCGTAATAGCTGGCGGAGTTCTCGTACCAAGCTACCTCGGAGGCGGATCCCACATTGTCCGGCGCACTCGGCCTC
>JAQCHP010000149.1 GCA_027619595.1 Planctomycetota bacterium | reverse complement strand
CGTTGGATCGAGATATCTAAGTGAAAGGCCTGCAATTGAGAGTGGCTGCGTTAGTCTGCGCAACGCTACGGTCAACCGGGCCGCGGCCAACCAACGTTGATTCCAGAAACCGCCCGGCCTACGACTCCGGTTGAACCGATTGTTAAGTTGCCTGGTTTACGCGTCAACGATGCGATTTCGAACGCCTTGAAAATTGAGTTCATCAAATTCGCGTCCGATAGCATCCAAGTAACCTGACAGTTTAACGTGTTTGTTGTCAGCCTGCCATTCGCGGAATGTCTGAAGAACCGCAGCATCATCGATGAGTCGCGCGCCGAGATCGACGATCAGTGCATTGGGAACATGATGTTCCGGCTTTAGTAATTGGCGGGCGGCATTGGAACCGAGGCGTTGACGGCAGTTTAGGGGCCGAACAAGAACCAAAGAAAACCAAAGGAGACAGTCTTTGTTTTGGGGAAAGGTAGGTAGTCTAGAGGGAATCACTTCGACGGCGGAATTACCCATTTCCACCAGCTCCCCGAGAAACAAAGACTGTCTCCTTGGCTTCTTCTTCTTGGCTTCTTGTCCTAGAAACGACTTACGCATATGTAAGTGCCATTCGATGCATCCACCGCCCGCTCGGAAAGATTCTGCCACGGCGCAGCGGTGTCATTGCTGGGAAAAGACCTCTCCGCCTAAGCCGGCTGGCTAAAACACTAAAGCTGGTCCAACCTCGGGCAGTACGGAATTGCCAAAGTCGTGGAGGTCGATTTGACCGCCAGCAGATGCGACTATCAATGTTACGTCGTCGACCAGAAAACCCGCGAAACCAGGTCTTCTGCTTCATCCTTGTTGATCTGGCTCGAATCCGCAAAAATAGCGGATAACTCCCGGTGGACTTATCGCCGGGTCGTTGGGCAATAATCAAGTTATCCGACTGCCGTTTCTTGGAGGCATCGTGGCTTACACGCAGCTATCTCCGCCGCAAGCCGACGATGTCTCGTCGCTGATTCCATACGCCATACTCGCGCCATCGAGTCATAACACACAGCCTTGGCGTTTTCGAGTCGTTGATAACTCGGTCTATCTGTACGCGGACCGTACGAAGGCGCTTCCCGCAAACGACCCGGATGATCGTGAATTGACGATTAGTTGCGGATGTGCAGCGATGAATCTACGAATTGCTGCTGCGCACGCCGGACTAGCCACGCACCTAGAGATTCTTCCGCACTCTGAGAACGATGAGCTTCTTGCCGTGGCTTCATTTTCTAACGCGTCCGATACCGTGCTGTCCGACGCCGAATTGTTTCGCTTCATTGTGGAACGTCGCACGTATCGCAAGCGTTTTACCGAGGAGGCCATATCTGACGTTGCTTTACAGCGACTAACCGAAGCTGCCACGGCAGAGCAGGCGTGGCTACAAGTTCTGGAACACGAATCGGATCGTCACTGCGTTTCTGAATTGGTGAGCGAAGGCGACGCGATGCAGTGGGCAAACCCCAGCTGGAGGCGCGAACTTGCGGCCTGGATGCACCCTCGTCGGAAAGGTGACGGATTGCCTGTTCCGTGGCTTGTCGCCCCATTCGCGCAAGTTGTTGTCCGTACGTTCGACATGGGAAACGGAATTGGAGCGAAGGACAAGGAACTTGCCGAGCAATCCCCGGTCCTGGCAGTTTTGGGTACTGCGCGCGATGCCCCGTCGGATTGGTTTGTGGCGGGACAGGGTCTGGAAAGAGTCTTGCTAACCGCATGTCAGAACGGATTACAGGCTTCGTACCTAAACCAGGCAGTTCAGATTCCATCGCTTCGCACCAAGCTTCAACATTCGCTTCACTGCGATGGCTATCCCCAGATTGTTCTGCGTCTTGGTTTCCCGTCAGAAACGCTGCCGACATCGCCGCGCCGAAATGCTCTAGAAGTTATCGATAAAGTGTGACTCAGAATATCGACAAAGAACCCGATGCATCCGACCGGCAGTACAGAAACGGTGTTTCCGGGTTGAACAGGAATCCGTCGTTGACAGCGGGGCTGGCCTACTTCGCGATTGTGTTTGTGATCGGCTTTGTTTTGGGACTGATCCGTGTACCTTTTTTGGTCCCACTGTTGGGCAAACTCACGGCAGTGCTCATCGAATTGCCGATCATTCTAACTTTGGCGTGGCTGATATGTCGTCAACTTGTGTCGTCATTGACGTGCCGCTGACAATTGGTTCGCGATCGGTCATGGGAGGCCTCGCATTGGTTCTGTTGCTGATCGCAGAATTCGCACTTTCCACAATCGTCTTCGGCAATTCGATCATTGACCACTTACGATCTTATTCGTCCTTACCTCACGCACTGGGGCTGGTTGGCCAATTCGCGTTTGGGCTGTTTCCCGTGATTCAAATAGGACGATCACCCAAGGCGGATTTCGCGATGCCTTCAGCGCTGGATCCCTTCATCGCTAATCCTGACGTCCGAGAGCGATTCTCGATCACGGTAAGAGCGCCGGCCGGCATTGTTTACAAAGTCGCAAGCGAATTCGACATGCAATCGCTGGTGCTTGTCAAAGTGATCTTCTGGCTGAGGGCGAAATTGCTCGGCAGTACGCCGCGAGCCCGTCCGGCGCCCGGCTTATTCGCGGAGATGAAATCCCTGGGGTGGGGTTGTCTGATTGAACGCGAGGATGGACTCTTCGTCGCAGGCGCAGTCTGCCAACCATGGCAGGCCGACGTGGTGTTTACTCCCATACCGCCTGATCAGTTTTCGTCATTCTTGGTACCGGCGAATGTTAAGATCGCCTGGACAATCGCGACCGACCAAATATCGCCCGGGGAGACCAGGCTCATAACTGAGACGCGAGCCGTTGCAACGGACGCCGCTACAAGACGTCGATTCCTCAGATATTGGCGCTGGGCTCGTTTTGGCATCATTCCCATTCGGTGGGTTTTGCTACTAGCGATTCGACGCGCGTCAGAACGCCAATGGCGCGCGGAGTGCTAGCTCCCGTGGAAACCGGTAGGACTTTGACTTCGCGACTACGCCCAAGCCTTGAATCGCAGCATAGGTTGTCCGACGAATGGCCCATAGTTGCGGTCGGCGTTCGGTCGAATATGCGGACAGGGATGATCGCGGCGAATCGCGGCAACCGATAAAGTTAAGCGTAGCGTGACGGAATTGCGATCTTCGGATAGACTGGTCGAATGAAAATCGCCACTCCATTGGTTCCAACGACTGACGAGCACCTGATTGGTCAGGCGGCCGGTGGGGACTTTACGGCCTATCAGGAATTGGTGACACGGTTTCAAGTGCGAGTTTTCGGCGTTGCTTTTCGCATCGTCGGCCAGCGGCAGGATGCGGAAGATGTCACGCAGCAGACGTTTCTGAGCCTGATTGAGCATATCGACTCCTTTCGGGGCGAGTCGTCGGTGGCCACCTGGCTTTTGCGGATCGCGACCAACCATGCGCTCAAGCTGTTGCGCAAGCGACGTGGGTTGCCGACCGTTTCATTGAGTGGGCCGACTGACGACGACGACAACTACTCCTCGCTGCCGCATCCCGACTTCATTGCTCGGTGGAGTGCCACTCCGGAGACGCTGGCTCAACGTGCCGAGGTGCGGGAACAGATTGGATCGGCCCTGAACACACTGGACGACAAATACCGCGTGGTATTCGTCTTGCGCGACATTGAGGGAATGTCCGTTCGCGAAACCGCCGAGGCGCTCGACCTGACGGAAGGGACGGTCAAGGTGAGATTGCTGCGGGCGCGGCTGATGCTCCGGGAGCAATTGACGCGACAGTTTGGCGACGAGGCGACCCGTTTGTTCCCCGATCACGAACACGGCTGAAAACTCGCTGTAACTTTTTGGTGGCTGCTGGATCAGTCCTGTAGCCGCCCCAATCGGAACCCTGCCATGACATGCGAAGAACTCCTGAAAGCGCTGAACGAATACGTCGATGACGAGACGGCGCTGGCCGTCTGCCAGGAATTCGCTGAGCACCTGGCCGGTTGCGATCCTTGCCAGGTGGTCGTCGATAACATTCGACAGAGCATTGCGCTCTACAAGGCTGGTGAGCCGTACCCGATGCCGCCGGAGTTTGAGGCTCGACTGCGGAACAGTTTGAAGGAACGCTGGCAGCAAAAGTTTGGCAAAGTCAGCTAATTGTTCCCGCGAGCCATTTCGTTCAACGCTTCGCCCCGCTGTTTTCAGTGGGGTTTTCTGTTGTACGCCGCGCATCAGACGCTTGCCAGGATGTCCTGGAATTGAGTGGCTTCGACGAGGGCACTCCTGAGACCGTGGAGGTTCGGGCGCGGATCAATGTGCGGCACCGCACATTGACGAGCGTGATCGCCGCAGACGAGCACATGTCATGCCTCCGTGCTCTGGGATTCTACACATTGAAACGGTGGTACAGGATTCGCAGAGAACTCGAAGAGGTCAGTCCCTCACAGCCGACGGGTTGCAGCGGGTGCCGCTCGATCCATTCAAATTCCCGGCGTCAGCAAGGAGTGTTCGATGAACATGACCTCCAAATCAAACGTGCGGCGCGACTCAATCATCGCTTGCATCGGTGTGGGTGTGTTATTGATCGGGGCGGCAAACGGCAGCGCTGTTGCAATGCTGGCAACGGCGCTCGTTGCACTGGCGGTCATCGCCGTGATTCACCAGCAAAGGATCGGGGGTACGGCGATGATGGCGATCGTGGCTGCTGCTTTAGTCGGAACGACCCTTTCGATCATCCTGGCGAATCGTTGATTCCGCGACAGCAACCTGTGGCACTATACGAGTTCGCGCGACTCGCCTTCGGTCTGCCGGACGCTCCAGACGCTGTTTTCAGCGCGGCTTTCTTTTTGTGCGTCCTAGCAGATTCCTTGGGGAGTCAGGGCGGCGCGTATTGATCCGGGGCCATTCCAGAAAATGCTGTAACTTTCTCACTGGTCGCGGATCGGAATAAATGTGGCCCGACATAACGCCGGGTGGCACGATATGCAACATTCAGGAGAACCGCGATGACATTCGCCACTATTTCCGCCAAAGAACTTCATGACCAGGTCGCCAGCGGCCAGGCGGTCGAACTGATCGATGTGCGAACGCCCATTGAATTTCGCGAAGTCCATGTGACGTTTGCGAGAAACATTCCGCTCGACCAACTCGATGCCGCCAATGTCGCCAGTGGCCGAAACGGCTCCACCGGGCCGCTCTACATGATTTGCCGATCCGGAAGTCGCGGAAAGCAAGCGTGTGAAAAGCTCGCCTCCGCCGGGTTGAACGTCGTGAACGTCGAAGGGGGCACGCTGGCCTGGGATCAGGCGGGATTGCCGGTCGTTCGCGGCAAGAAGGCGATTTCGCTGGAGCGGCAGGTGCGGATCGCGGCCGGACTGCTAGTCGTCACCGGTTCGACGCTGGGTTACTTCGTGAATCCAGTTTGGATTGGTCTGGCCGCGTTCGTTGGTGCGGGACTCATCTTCGCTGGCATCACGGATACCTGCGGCATGGGCATGATGCTTGCCAAGATGCCGTGGAACCAAGTGCCCAAGACACCGGCGCCGACCACGGGAGCCGCTGAAACCACAACGACTGTGTGCCAGGAGACGCAATCCAAATCCTGCTGCGGCTAGTCCGGTCGAATGCAATACAGCGTCGCCAATTCCTCAATCGTCGAGGAACGATGCCATGAAAAAGAACGAACGCACCGAAAAGTTGAACTCTGATCTGGCGGGCAGGTTGTCCGCCACGATTCAGTAGCTCGCCTACGCCGCCAAGGCGACGGGGCCGTATCGACCGCAACTTGCTCAGTTCTTCCTGGCGGAAGTGGCCGACGAGACCGAGTGTCTGCTGCGGGATTGGCCACTGTGCAATGCGTAGGTGTAACCTTGGCAAAACTCGCGGATCCGTTGCGCGTGTGGTGTGCGACAACAGGGAACCACAGGAGAGAGACCATGTTTCTAAAGTATTTCTACGACAAGTCGTTGGCCCATGCGTCGTACATGGTCGGATGCCAGCGCAGCGGCGAGGCGATTGTGATCGACCCCAGCCGTAGTGTGGACCAGTACCTCGAAGCCGCTACCGCCGAGGGGCTGCGGATCGTTGGCGCGGCCGAGACGCACATTCATGCCGATTTCGTTTCCGGCTCACGCGAACTGGCGGATCGAGTCGGCGCGAAGCTGTACCTGTCCGACGAAGGCCCGGCCGACTGGAAGTACCTGTTTGCGGACAAACACGACTCGCAATTGGTGAAGCATGGCACCGTGATTCGCGTCGGTCAAGTGAAACTGGAAGTGTTGCACACGCCGGGGCACACGCCGGAACACATCTCGTACCTGCTAACGGACCAAGGGGGCGGGGCCAACATGCCGATGGGCATCTTCACGGGCGACTTTGTGTTCGTCGGCTCGATTGGCCGACCCGACTTGCTGGAGACGGCCGCCGGTGTTGTCGGGAGCGCCGAAACTGGCGCACGACAGTTGTATCACTCGATGCGCAAGTTCCGAGAGCTTTCCGATCACCTGCAGGTCTGGCCGGCGCACGGAGCGGGCAGTGCGTGCGGCAAGGGACTCGGAGCGATTCCGTCGAGCACGGTCGGCTACGAGAAACTGTTCAATCCCGCGTTGCAATTCCACGACGAGCAGAAGTTCGTGGACTACATCCTCGTCGATCAGCCGGAGACGCCGTTTTACTTCACGGTGATGAAGCGCGTGAACAAGGTGGGGCCGGAACTCGTGCGGAATCTGCCGCCGGTGAAGGATCCTGCTCCGGATCTGCTGCCGACGATTACTCGCAAGGGGATGACAATCGACGTCACACCTTCCTCGGAGTTTTCGGTGGCACATGTTCCAGGCACGATCAATGTTCCGTTGAACATGCTGGTCCAATGGGCTGGATTTCTTGTCAACTATGACCAGCCCTTGCATCTCATCGCGCGGCCCTCGGATTTGCCTGAGATTCTGCAGCGACTGCAGTCGATCGGGATCGACAACGTCTGCGGCTCATTCGACGCCTCAGCGGTCAGTGCGGCCGGGCTGCGCACGGAGTCGTATCGTTCGCTCCCGCCGAAGCAACTGCGAAATTCCATCGAGCGTGGCGAGGTCAAGCTGCTGGATGTTCGGGCCGAGACCGAGTTCCACGAAGGGCACATCGCTGGTGCCGAACATCACTTCCTTGGCAAGTTGCTGCGGGAAATGGAAACTATCGACCGCTCGCGGCCGGTGGTAGCCCAATGCCAGGCCGGCGGACGTTCGGGCATCGCGACGAGCATCCTGCAGCGAGCCGGGTTCGACGTAACGAATATGCTCGGTGGTTTCCAAGCGTGGGTCGAAGCCCGACTGCCGGTCACTAGGGAACATTCCACATCACCATAGTCGGCGGCGGAGATGGCTGATTTGCAGCCCATCGCCAGGGGAGACAAAACTATGTCAATACTCACTACGCAGAACGCGATTGCTGAGAAAGGGACAACAACGGCCGACGTAATAGAACCGGAAGCCTGCAGGACTAATACCTGCTCAACCGGAGTCTGTTCCCCGTGCGTCCTCATTTGGGGACTGGTTGCGCTGTATTTCATCGTGACGACCCTCCTGGAGTATTTCCCATGAACACTCAAACCTCACAAGACCATCAGGAAGGACTTCGCGAAGCGAATTCATGCCTTGTTCTGGGAGCCGGTGTTGGTGCGGTGGGCACCACGACGGCTCTCCTCGCCGGTGCCATCTGCCCGTTGTGTTTTGTCCTGGCACCAGCCTTGATTGGAGTCGGGGCGTGGAAACGGTATCAAATTCGACGACAGTCCGCAGAAAACTCGTCAGCGGAGGCACAGGATCGCCGTGCCTGAATGAGCGGCACTTGTTCGCCTTCTCAGCCGAGTTGATGCAAGCCCACGCTCAAGGGGTCAGGTTGTTCGTCGAGAATGTGCAGGCGACGGAAATGAGGAAGAATCATTTCGTGCCAAAGTGTGATGTTAACTCATGTATCGCCTGGGCGGTCTTCACGCTGTTTGTGATCCCGACGACGTATTGGCTGATGAAGGCGAACGCATCGCATTGAGTCGATTTCCTGTTTTTTTGGCGATTCAAAGGACTATGGGATGAACCCTCTTCCCGGAATACTGATCGTCATCGCCGTGTTAATCACGTTGATCTTCCTCTTCATCGGCTGGAGATGGGCGAGCCGAGTTTGGTCATTGCCCTGTCCATCTCTCGTTGGTTGGGCGTTGGCATCGCCGTTGTACGGTCGAATCACGGGGACAGAGAAGACTCTCGAACGAATTGGGTTGAAGCCGGGTCAACGTGTGCTGGAGATCGGGCCCGGACCGGGGCGATTGCTCCTTCCAGCCGCTCATAAAGTCTTGCCGGAGGGCGAAGTCGTCGGCATCGACATCCAGCCCGGAATGGTCGAACGACTCAAGGAACGGGCGACGGCAGCCCATATCACGAACCTGACGGCTATCCTGGGTGACGCGACTCAGGCCATCGTTCAAGCCGCCAGCTTCGACGTCGTCTTTCTGGTCACGACGCTGGGTGAGATTCCCGATCGAGTGGCCGCGTTGAATCAATGCTTTCGGGCATTGAAACCGGGAGGGACGTTGTCCGTCAGCGAAATGCTGCCCGACCCGCACTATCAGTCGAAAGCCACCGTCCGGCGACTGGCCGAATCCGCGGGCTTTCGGCTTCACTCGGTTGTTGGCGGACCTTGGCTCTACACTGCCAATTTCGTGAAACCCTCGACGTAAGCTCCGATGAGATGCAAGTCCTCAAATGGAGATCGTTCCCTGGTGGAGTGGTGAGGTCCGCGAATTTGCGAAATTCTTCCGAAAAAAATGTAACGAAACGTGCAGTCGTGGATCAGCTCTAATACAGGCTCCCAGCGTTCGAGTCTCAAGATTGTTTCGAAAGATCGCATTGGGAGGGGTGCAACGTGCTGCCGCTAAGCCTGATCTTCGGAGCCGTTGTTGGTCTCTCTCTGGGGCTGACGGGTGGCGGGGGCGCCATCTTCGCAGTTCCGCTGCTGGTCTATGGGCTGAGCGTTCCGACGCGAGACGCAATTGGAATTTCATTGGCCGCTGTGGGGACGACCTCGCTGGTGGGGTTCGTCCATCGCTGGCGGCTCGGTCAGGTGGAGATTCGCACCGGTCTGTTGTTCGCGGTGGCCGGAATGATCGGAGCACCGATCGGTTCGTGGATCGCCGGACTGATGCCCGAAGTGTTACTGCTGAGTCTGTTCGCCGGACTGATGCTGGTTGTTGCTATTCGACTTTGGCAACAGTCTTCGCGGTCCGCTCACGAGACTGCGAATTGTCCAACAAGCGAACATCAAGATGGCCCCACTTGCCAACGCGATCGAACCGGGGCCTTGATCCTGACCTCGCGCTGCGCTGTGATGTTGCTGATTATTGGAGTGCTGACCGGCGTTCTGTCTGGATTGTTCGGCGTGGGTGGCGGCTTCGTAATTGTCCCCGCGCTGATATTGTTCAGTGGGATGTCGATTCAACGAGCCGTCGGCACGTCGTTGATGGTGATCGCACTCGTTAGCGTATCGGGGGTGGCTTCGCAATTGTGGGCGGGGCGAGCCATTTCGCCAGAGATCACGAGTCTGTTTGTGGTCGGTGGAGTCGGCGGCATGTTCGCCGGCCAGCAGATCGGTCGCCGCCTGTCGGGACCGGCCCTGCAAAAAGTATTCTCTGTCGCGATCGTCGCCGTCGCGGTCTTTGTCATCGGCCGCACCGCCTTCTAACCGTAAGGTACAATACGAAGCCTGCATCGGTGCATCATCAAGTCGTCATGGTCGGCGGACGAAGCGCTGACATATCGGTTGCTACCCGACTCACCAAAGGATTCGTTCAACACGCTCGACATGGCAGTCATCAAGCCGTCGGGCAAGCACTACTACCAGCCGCTCTGGACCCTGGTGGGCGGCGGAGTATTCGACAAAAACGTGACCGAGCACAGCGAAGCGTCCTTCATGCCCATGCGGGCCAAGTCGATTCGCGACGCGGTCATTGAGTTCCACCCGGATGAGAATTGCCTGCAGACCCGGATGGAATGAAGACCACCTACGAAGCAAGAACCGAAACGAACCAAACGAACCAAAGACAGTCTTTGTTTTGTGGAGATGTGGGTAGTCTAGCGAAAGTTACTTCGACGGCGGAGTTACCCAATTCCCCCAGGTCTCCGAGAAACAAAGACTGCCTCCTTGGCTTCTTCCTGTTGTGTGAGAAAGTGAGCATGACGTCCTCGCGCGCCAAACTCTATTCGCGCGAGTGCTGTGAAAACGCGGTAGCAAGCCAGACCGGCTTTTCGGGAGTGATAATTGCCTTGGCCGACACCGCCTTCCACCCTTGGGCTCGGCCTAAGTTAGCCAAAGTCAAGTAAACAAAAGGGCCGCGACCATTTGCAGAGGGCTGTTCATAATTTATATTTGTCGTGGTTGTGATTTACTATCGGCTAAGGAGCTCGACGTTTGCGCTATCGCGAATGATCATGACCAGTAGGCTTACAGCGGTGGTTTCCAATCCGTCGGCAAACTTAGCGACCATACTTCGTTTGACAGCGGCTTGGCGTGACCGCCCGCGACCCATAGCTTGTCTTGGAAAACGAACACAGAATGCTCATGCCGCGCCGCCCAGCAGTTCTTGGTCTCAAACCGCTGCCAGTTTTTGCCGTCGGAGGAGTGCCACACATCGCCAAAGTTCTCTTTCTCTTTCGACCAGCCACCCAGTACCCAGATGCGTCCGCGATACACCGCGGCGCTGAACCACAATCGCGGCTCCCAAGGCGCTTTGTCTGTCTCGCAAGTCCATTTCACGCCATCGCTGGAGGACCATACATCGTTCTTTGCGTGATGAACCGGCACGTAATTGCCTCCCGCGATGATGAAGATCTTGTCGTTAAGCACCACCGCTTGATGATATGCTCGCGCCGACCACGACGCACTGTCAATCTCGAGCTTCCACTTTTTTCCGTTCTCAGACGACCACACGTCATTCTT
>JAQCHP010000148.1 GCA_027619595.1 Planctomycetota bacterium | reverse complement strand
CCGGCCGGGGACGAGAAATCGGGCGTATAGCTATCGACAGGATTTCTCCAGGTGAGATTCCCGTCCTCAGACGGTGGAGGCGTATTTCCAGCGGGAGGCCGGACCGGAGTAGAGGCGACTCGCGTTCCGGAAGCCTGAGTGGGTTCGACCGCGGTGCGTCGTGGGGCAATCGTTTCGGGGGTGTTAAGCCAACTCGTGCTGCTGGACGGCAGTCGGGGTATTTCTTGCGGCGCGCGGAAATCACCCGGCCGTTCATATCCGAGTGTGCCGCTGCCCAGTGCTCCGGTCGGAAGTGGCGGGATACGTGTCGCCCCCCGACCAGCCAGTGGCGGCAATCCCGAGTTCGCTCCTTGGCAGCCAAGTGCCCCTACGAACAGCAGCAATCCCCAACGATTCATGCGGAATCTCGCTCATCTGCGACTAGGTCCAACCGGAACGTAGCGCACGGCGAATCACGGCTACGCTCGGAATCGCCGGGAGAGTACACGCAGTACGTTGGGTAAGCCAAGATCAGTTAGCGGACCGGCCATGCGTGGGGTGCACATTACTTCGCGAGTCGGCCCTTCCTGACCACCCTTCCTGACGGTCAGCGTACTGCCACGGCTTGCCGGACATAGGGATTGAGAATCACCTGACTGCTGTCCGTGGCGGTGGAGTCGACAGAGGCCGTAAGGTTGACTGGCTTCTCACGAACCGAGGGTTTGACATGCGGATTCTCGATCATGGCAGGAGTTGGAACCTCGATTTCAGGCGTCCGGAAAGAGCCCGGATAGGCATAGGGGCTGTAGCCGTAGGTGCGAGGGACAGGGGCGCTGTAATAAACCGGTGGATGAATCGCGAAATAGGGTGGGACCGGAACGTGTCCAAGGGAGTAGGGCAGCAGATTGGCACCGTACCCTGCAATCCCCGGAAAGCCTCCCCCCATGAAATTTCCGTAACAACCGTCAAAACCCCCACTCTGTGCGGATGCCGTTGTGGAAAGAGTTGATATTGCGACGAGCATCGCGACAGAAAAAGCCCTCAAACGAGTCATAGCGAGACGAGACATGGTGCCGTACCTTTGAAAAATGTGTAGGATGCAGACAAAGAGCCGAGAGTATCCACAAAGCGGTGCCTTCCCGGGGTTGCAGATCAGAGCGTTGCGATACCCACGTACTTCAGCCTAATTACGGCATCGAATGCTGGCAAGCATTTTCCGACCGAGCGACCTCACGATCGAGCTCAAAAAATTGGCTCACGAACAGGGGTTTTCGCGCGTGGGAATCTGCCGAGCGGAAGCGACCCCACAATTTGACCGGTTCCGCGAATGGATTCGTAGGGGATATGCGGGGGAAATGCGGTATTTATCCGATCGGTGTGAAGCATTCGCGCATCCGGATCGGGTACTGGCCGGCGTCCGCAGTCTGGTCATGCTGGCCATGGATTACAAGACCGCGCCCCCTTCCGTATCGCCTCGGTCCGCGCCGTTTGGCCGCGTCGCTCGCTATGCCTTAGGCGAGGTGGACTACCATGACCTCATCCACGCACGACTCCAAGTGATCCTGGGCCGACTAGCCAGCTGGCGGCCGGACGCCGTGTCACGGGGTGTTGTCGATAGTGCACCGCTCCACGAACGAGAGTTTGCACGTTTAGCCGGATTGGGCTGGATCGGCAAAAACACTCTGTTGATCCATCCACAAGCCGGGAGCTGGTGCTTCCTGGCGGCGATTCTTACCGACTTGGAGTTGGACGTCGATCGTCCATTCGAACAGGACTACTGTGGCACCTGCACCGCTTGCCTCCAAGCGTGTCCGACGCAGGCCTTCCCACAACCTTATGTGCTGGATGCTTCACGCTGCATCAGCTATCTGACGATTGAGTTGCGGAGTTCCATTCCGGAACCGTTGCGAGAATCCATTTCTCCTTGGGTTTTCGGCTGCGACGTTTGCCAGGAGGTCTGTCCCTGGAATCGTTTTGCAGTCGCAACTACCGAACCGGAGCTTCAGCCGCGCCCAATTACGAATCCGCTCAATCTGCGTCAGCTGTTTTATTGGAGCGACGCCGAATTCCGCCGACATTTTCGCCATGTTCCGTTGTGGCGTACCAAACGCCGAGGGCTATTGCGAAACGCGGCGCTGGCGCTTGGAATCGACGGGGCCCACGGTACGGCGGTACCACTCATCCGCGGATTGTACGACCGTGAGCCCTTGGTGCGTGGTGCATGCGCTTGGTCTTTAGGTCGCATCAGCAACCAATCCCGTGTCGCGGCTGTCCTGCTTCGACAGCTCCGCAACGAGTCGCATGTGGAAGTGCGACGTGAAATATCGCTCGCACTTGCGACAAATAATCGACCAATACGTCAAAATCGGACTCGCTAGGCCGCGCGGCGTACAGGGACCAGTTGCCGATTCCGCTGCTCGCTCACGATCGAGTGAATCAACCGTTGCATGGCGTTTTCTCGCACCGCTAACACGTCTTGCTCCGTCAATTGCGTTGTACGGGTTGCCAAAAACATTTCGCGAGAAACGATTATGCCGGCTTTCGCGCTAATATAGCCCCGCGCCGCGAATTCATTCATGTCGGCGAGCGCGCGATACGTGCTTGTCCATGCTTCCGCTTGACTCCGTGCTGAAATGCGGGCGGCCAACGAATCCATTTGTTGCCGATGTTGCCGAGAAAACCAGGTGAGCATGGGTCGGTCGATGCCTCCACGAAAATGAACGTCGTAAAATTCCTGCAAGCCCCGGACAGTCATCGAATTCGAGGGCTAGCTTGCTACAAAGGAATTCTGCGAATTCGTCCGCCAACGCTCAGGTTGGGTTTGCGGATTGCAGCGGCGGAGACGGTAGTCACCGAGCCGTCTGGTTGGGAACAGCCTACCGTCGCAGCAAGCTTGTTGGTGACGACGGAAAGACGGCGCGATCGCGGAGCGATCGGCGACAATGCACGGCGCCTTTCGTGGTTGGGCTAAGGGATTTATGATCGGTTGGATGGTACATGCGATTCTCTAGGATCGCCTTGCGACGATCAGCTAGGACTTCGGGTTACCATGCAAACCGATACGATCATTATTGGCGCAGGACCGATAGGTTTGGAATTGGCAGTCGCATTCCGGGACGCATCTTGTCCGTACCTGCAGTTGGATGCCCAGCAGTTGGGGCACACGATCTCTTGGTTCCCGCGACAGGCACAGTTCTTCAGTTCGCCCGAACGGATTGCCATTTGCGGAGTACCTTTGCGAACGGTCGACCAATCCAAGGCCACACGCGAGGAATACCTAACGTACCTTGCCGGTGTCGTCCAACAATTCGATCTTGCGATTCGCGTCTACGAACGAGTCGAACACATTGAGCCACTGCATGTCGATGGGTCTGCTAGTCAGACACAGTCACCACGGTTCCGCGTGCATACTCAGCGTGCCGATGGGAAGCATCAATATACCTGTCGCAATATTGTGGCCGCGATCGGGGACATGCATCATCCGCGACGTCTGGTGCTGGCCGATCGGACCGACGTCCCTGGCAGTCAACTTCCGCACGTTCACTCGTACTTTGACGAGCCGCATCCGTACCTCAATTGTCAGCTCATGATCGTGGGTGGCCGAAATTCGGCGGTTGAAGCGGCGATTCGCTGTTATCGGTGTGGGGCCAAAGTTTCTCTCAGCTATCGAAGAAAACAAATCGATCCCACGGTCAAATACTGGCTGCGTCCCGAAATCGAATGGCTCATCAAGACTGGAGAGATCACGTTCTTTCCCAACACCCTGCCAGTCAATATTTCAACCACACACGTGACGCTGGCCGCGACTTCCGACGAGGGTACCCTGGCGGTCGACGGCGCTCAACAGGTAATCCCCGCGGACTTTGTTCTGCCGCTAATCGGCTATCAGATGGATCCGACCTTGTTGGCGGCGGCCGGTGTAAGACTTATAGGTGAAAACCGGCGACCGTCCTATGACACCGATACCATGGAAACGAATGTCCCTGGCCTCTACGTCGCCGGTACGGCTGCTGCAGGTTCGCAAACTCAGTACAGGCTCTTCATCGAAAACGGCCACAGCCACGTGGTACGCATTGCACGGGCCATTACCGGCAAGGACCCCATTCATGTCAATCCGCTCGCCTACCGGCGGTTGCATGAAACACCACTCGCACAGGAAACGTGACGCCGTAGCTTTATGAATGCATGGCTCTTTTGCGTGGTGATATTCCTTCCGATCCTATTGCGTATTGTGGTCGGTTGCGAGGGAATCGTGCGGGAATCGCGTGGTTTGTGCTCCCGTTGATTGTGGTGGCTGCTGGATTGTGTGTCATTGCACTACAGGGAAGCGGATCATCCGCCCCGAAGGGGCTTTAACAAGACAGCCCGGGGCAAGACAATGCGAGCTCTGCGAGCGTTGTCGCCGCCCCGGGTCACGGTCCGACCCACCCAAGGAACGCCCTGAAAGGGCAAAGCAACAGTTGTCTATCTATCGAGAAAGCCATGTCCCAGTCATTGGTCAATAATCTGGTTCATTTGATTTACAGTACCAAACACCGAGACCCTCACATTCCCGAGGAATTCTTTGATGACCTCTACGCCTACCAAGCGGGCATTCTTAAGCAGTGGGACAGCCCGGCGATCATTGTTGGCGGCATCCAAGATCACGTTCACGTGTTGTTTTCCCTGTCAAAGAATCACGCGCTGAAGAAGATCGTTGAAGAGGTCAAGAAGGGAAGTTCCAAATGGATGAAAACCGATGGTCCCAAGATCAAGAACTTCTATTGGCAAAATGGATATGCAGCATTTTCAGTGAGCCAATCGAACGCATCTCGGGTTATAAAATACATTCAGAATCAAAGAGACCATCACCGTACCATGACTTTTCAAGACGAGTTGCGCGCCCTGTTTGACCGGCATCAGATCGAATATGACGAACGCTACGTTTGGGATTAAACGGTGTAGCCTGTTTCGCCCTTTCAGGGCTATTTTGCGCGATGGACGTCCACCCAGGGCGGCGTCAACGCTCGCGGAGCTCGCATTGACTTGCCCTGGGCTATTTTGTTTCGGCCCCTTCGGGGCATCTATTTGACTGGATAGGTAAGTCCGATACTCAACGACGCCGAAGTTGGAGCGTCGGAAATCGGGAGTCGGATGCATCAACTTCGCGGAGTTGGGCAGCAGACCAACTTACTGAAGTGGTTCGCGCAGACCGAAGTTTCTGCAAGTGAATTTTGTCCTCTGTCGGATGGCGAACATGCTGCCGGAACTTTCTGCTATCCTTTTCCGGCGGTGTCAGCTCAGGCAGGGATTCGGTGAGCACAACACAAAAACTGAGTTGATACGCGTCGAAGTCGAATTTGAACCTCGTCCCGATCTTGGGGGCTTGGATATGCGGCGCCAGTGTTGCTAGTCGGAGAAGGTGTGTGGCGGGAAATTTTCTGGGATTTGATGTCGGTGGCGCCCATCTTAAATGCGCGGACTCGAATGGCTATTCGTGGCACGGGGAATTCCCCCTGTGGAAGCGTCCCCAGGAACTCGCCACCGAACTAAAACGCATCGTCCTCGCCTTGCCGCGAAAAACGTACGACATGTGTGGCCTGACAATGACAGGCGAACTGGCCGATTGTTTTGCCACAAAACGGGAGGGGGTCGCACAGATTGTTGGGGCGGCTGAATTGGCCTGCGACCTATGTGGCCCGTTACGCGTGTATGGGAACGACGGAGCCTGGCATTCCGCCACCTCAGCGCGGGAACAGCCACATTGTGTGGCTGCCGCCAACTGGCATGCGTTGGCTAATTGGCTCGGTCGGAGCCTCGATGGTCAACGTGGTCTGCTCGTCGATATGGGGTCCACCACCGTGGACCTCATTCCACTGACCCGCAAGGGTCCGGGTTCTCGCGGAATCACAGATACACAACGACTACAATACGGCGAACTCTTGTATACAGGCGCCGTGCGCAGTCCGATCTGCGCAGTTGTGCGGCAACTCCCCTACCGTGGCGTAGATTGCCCCGTGGCGGCCGAGCTATTCGCCACAACCCTAGATGCCTACCTCGTATTGCGGCGGCTGCCCGAGGATGCACAGCGATGCGATACCGCAGATGGCCGCCCGCGTACACGCAATCACGCCATCGCTCGTCTGGCACGTATGTTGTGCGCCGATGGACAAGAGTTTATTGAAGAAGACGCCATCGCCGCAGCTGAGGCCGTGGCAAGAGCCCAGACCAGTGCGGTCGCTGAAGCTCTCGACTGGCAGATGCAACGTGGTAATCTAAACGCAAAGACGTTGATTGTATCTGGGGAGGGAGAATTTGTGGTGCGCGACGCGTTGCGACAACTTGGAAATCCCATGAAGACCGTATCGCTGTCCGAACTGTGGGGGAACGCACTATCGCGAGTTGCACCCGCCTATGCGCTGGCCAAGTTGCTGCAATTGGAAACGCCGCGCGAGTAATCATCACTCTGAAAAAGGACCCGTGTCAATGCGCCAAACAATGGATGTCCGTTATCGCGTGAGCAGAGTGCATGAAATGGAATCACCAGCGATGGTGTTGTTTCTGCCATTGATTCGAGAAAACCTTGCGCGAATGATTGGCATCGCTGGAGGCGTTGAGCGACTGCGTCCGCATTGCAAGACACACAAGATGCCGCAGATGGTGGCTTTGGAATTGGAATTGGGAATCACGAAACACAAGTGCGCCACTCTGGCAGAGGCCGAGATGCTGGCGCTGTGCGGTGTCAAAGATATTCTACTGGCGTACAACCTAGTCGGTCCCAACATCGCTCGCGCTGTGGCGTTTCGCGAGCGATTTCCGGAGGTCGTTTTCACCGTTACGGCCGACCATCCACGACCTTTAGAACAGCTCGGCCAGGCGATGGTCGCTGCCGGAACGCAGATCGACGTGATGCTGGATATCGATACCGGAATGCATCGGACGGGATGCCCTCTAGGCGATGCATCGTTGCGGATGTACCAAGCCATCTCGAATACTCCCGGAGTACGCGCCGCGGGGTTGCACGTCTACGATGGACAAAACCACCAATCGGATTACGCGGAACGCAAAGCGGCCGTAGACACGATTTGGCAGGACGTTTGTGCTTTGCGCACACAACTGTTGGCACTCAAGTGCTCGGTACCTCGAATAGTAGCGGGAGGGACCGGTTCGTTTCCCTGTTTCGCGGCGCTCGACGATTCAACTTGGGAACTAAGTCCCGGTACGTGCGTCTTGAGCGATTTTGGCTACCAAAAACTTTTTCCCGACTTGAAATTCATTCCAGCGGCGCTATTACTGACCCGGGTTGTTAGCCTGCCGGGGCGGGGTCGGATTACGTGCGATCTAGGCTACAAAGCGGTTGCCTCCGATCCCCCGGCAGCCTCCCGCGTCGAGTTTCCCGAGTTACCGGACGCCACAGTCGTGTTGCAGAATGAGGAGCACTTGGTACTGGAAACAGCCGAAGCAACTTCGTTGATTCCGGGGGACGAACTATGGGCCATTCCGCGTCACGTCTGTCCAACCTCCGCCCTGCATAAAGACGTTTGGGTCATTGACAGTGGCGAAGTCGTCGGGCGATGGCCAGTTGCGGCACGAGATCGATGCCTATCGATCTGAATCTAAGACACCAACCACCGGCTGTATCGCGAGCGATGGAGCAGATACGTCAGGAGCGTGCTCGCGAACGCCGTAATGAAAAACGTTGCGATGTCCAGGACCCAGGAGGGCTGGCAATTCAGCTTGCGCGAGAAAACTTCAAGCACCTTGATCACCAACAGGTGTGAAAGGTAAATGCCATACGAATATCGCGCCAGCGATTCTAAAGGTCGAAGTCCTCGTGGCACAGACGACGCGAACGCCACAACGAGTAATGCAATACCACTGGCACATTCTGCCCAGGTGTTGCGATCGCCTGCTAGGCTAATCGAAAGGCCGGCCAAGAACATCGCCAAAGCGATGCACGTTGTGGTCGGGCTGGTCAATTGACGCCAGTTGCCGCGACAGTACAACAGAGTCAGGCCACCCGACCAAAGGGCCGCGGGCAGGGCTTGCAGCATGTACCGTAGACCATCGAGCAACGGAAGTTGCGCTGCGTGGTTGGCGGCGTAGGCAATCAAGCCGCCGGCGGTCAACAGACACGCTGCGGCAGGAACGGTAGTTTCAGGTCGCTGACGTATTGACTGAGCTACAAAGTAGTACAGTAAGCTCACAACGAAAATAAACGGTAGAAACCACAGATGGTAGGCCGATCCGACGAACCAAACTTCCCAGCCTGGAAAGTCGTTGGGTTGGTCTGGCAATACGAGCCATTTGAGCCATTTAAACCCTAAGTAGATTCCTGACCAAGCTAAAAAGGGTACGTAGATGCGACGTGCTCGAGTTAGTAAATAGCTGGTCCACGATCGTGGCGGTTTGGTGAGGTTTGCATAGAGTACAAAAAAGACGGAGAGCGCCACGAAGAACGGGACGGCAAATCGCATCAGAGCGATTGTCTTAATGCCGCTAGCAGATTGTGGCACATGGATCCAAATAATGGCATACGCTGCTAAGACCTTGAGCGTATTTGCCATCGCCGGTACAGGTACCGAGCCGATCGATTCGCTGACGCAAACGTCACGCTGAGCGGTTGCAACTAGGGAACGTGTGTGCATGATCATTATCGCGCCGCTTGGGGCGCAGTGAAGATCGACGCCTGTTGATCGATTGCGATTCGGCCATATTGTGATGAAACGGTCGACGCGGCGGCGCGTCCCACGGTGAGTCCCGCGAGGAAGAACAATAGATTATGGAGCATCGGCACGATGGCCACGTCCTGGAACATGCCGTTCACGAGATAGGCCGAAAGGCTCGCCAGAAAAAATAGCCCCAGTTGCCGTATTTCCAGGCCATGTTGACGGCTGGTCCAGAGTCGCCAAGCGGTTTGGGACCACATCAACAGCATGCCGGTATACAGCGACATACCGATCAATCCAGTTTCGGTAAGGAGCGAGAGGAACACGTTGTGTTGATGGTAGGGCCGAACCTGTTCCAGGACCAAGTCGGTCGAACGATCGCCTAAATAGTGCTTGTCCCATTTTTTGTATTGGGCAAAGCCAACGCCCATCAGAGGTCGATCCTGGAACATTTCCCAAGCAACGTAGGCCAAAATTGGGCGTAACTTGGCCGATTTTTTCATATCGGCGACGCTGACGTTCTTATCGCGTTTGAAGGCTGTCAGGGTTTGCCAGTTGGCGAGCACCACCAGCCCCCCTAACAAGGCGATCGAAAGTACAAGCGGCTGCCGGTATCGCACGGGAATCGTTAACAGCAGAATGATGAGGGCCCCCAGTCCCGCCCCCATCCATACGCACCGTGTTAACGTGGCGAGAATTCCAGCACCGATCAGCAAGGTCGCGGTTACGATGGCGGTCCGTTCGGTATTCCGGGCGTGCGGCCACAGCATCCAAAGGGCGAACAGGCACGTGGCCAAGAGGACGCCGTTTCCCGACGGATTGAGCAGCGGTCCGCGGCCTCGGCCGAAAAATTCAACGTGGTCAGGCGAAGCGATATAACGTGGAAAGACCAAGCCGTAACGTCCCGTCGCTTCTGCGACGGCGGTTAGGCCAAGATAGATGCCGAAAACTCCCATGGAAAGGTATGCGTATCGAAGACCACGGGAAGAGACGGTGACATCGCGCGCCACCAGGTACATCGTAAACGGAACGATGTAGTAAAAAAGTAAACGCGTTGCCGGCAGACCTTCGTTCCATCGCCAGTCATGCATCAAGGCGCTGAGTCCCAGATACGATAGAAACGCAATCGTGACGAAGTCGACAGATGTCCAGGTTGCTCGTGCCACAACTCCCAGGCGACGGTACAGCAAGTACATGCCGAACGTCACGGCCCACAAGGCACGGTCGATGGTAAGGACCGAGACGTGAAAGAATTCGCTTCCCCAACAGATTCCTGCCACCAGCGTCACCAGGCAAGCGGGCAGGAGCCCTGCGTACCGAAAAAACACGGCCCCCCACACCATGGCCAAAATTACCAATATGGCTACGATGACGAACATGAGGTCTCTCGGCCAGTCGTAAGGGGGGTCCAGCGGGATGACGATTGCGGAGAATGACGGATGTGACGCGCGGCGGGAGCCGCAACACGATTCATCAATTAATCGTAGCCCGCAATTGGGTGCCACGCCCGGCTCGGCGGCGGCAAATGGCGGGGTCCTGGACGGGCCCCGACGCGTCGTCAAATTGGGAGGGAGCCTCCTTTCCGACCCCCAACTCCCTGTGCGATGGGACGCATGGTGGCGTTCTCAGCCGCGGTGGGACACCCTGGTAGTGGTTGGAGGGGGCTGCTGGGTCGACGCAGTCCGCGAGGCGGACAAGTTGCATTCGCTGGGAGAAGAGGTTTCTCATTGGCTCGCCATCGACGCATTGCGTATCACGGCGCGATTAGCGGGACAGGTGCTCGGATTGCCCGTTCTACGCCAGATACCACCAGTTCGTCGGCATGCTTTGGCTGAGTGCGAGCAAGAGACGCAATGCCAAGTCTCGATTTTGGATCCATCGACATGGCTGCGCGATATCGAGTGGCGATTGCCGGGCCGCGTCCTGCCACATACGTGGAACGTTACAACCGACTCCATCGCAGCACGTCTGGCCAATGTCTGGCGGGCGCAAGAGCTTGTTTTGTGTAAATCGGTGTCGGTCGTCGAACCTTTGCCGTGCGCGACAGAACTTGTGGCACAGGGGGTAGTGGATGCAGAGTTCCCTGCGGCCAGTCGATCAACGATCGTGAGGATCGTGAACTTGCGCCAGTCGACTTAGCAGCTAGGTGGGCTACGCCGTAGCTGATTTATATTGCAAAAAACTGGGGTTTGGTTGAAATTGCGACAATGAGAAGAGCCAGGTAAATTTTGGGGAATATGCGTCTCGGTGTCTTTCTTAGCCCGGAGGGCGGAATATCCCTGCCGGTGGCGTAAGCCCAATGCCACCTACTTTGGCATTTTCTTTAAACAACCCTTATTTTGGC
>JAQCHP010000147.1 GCA_027619595.1 Planctomycetota bacterium | reverse complement strand
TCCCTTTCTTCTTGTTTGAAGGAGGCTTTGTTGTTCAGATTCCCGAGGGGCTTACCAGGGACTTACCTACGTAGCACGAACGCAATCGATTTGACCCGTTTTACCCACGGATTCATCGGAAGAGCCAAAAAAAAGAGTAAGGCCAAGCCAGCCCAGTATCGCACGCCGGCGCGCCGTAACGACCACGTCGCCCAAGCGATGAGCGAAAGGAGCAATCCACACAGAAAGAGGGTCATCGAGGAATACCAGGTCGGTACGCTCTTCTCGATCCAAAGGTCGAAGACACTGGCGATGCCCAACACATGGTCCATGCCAAACTGGTAGCGAAGCACCATGAAGAAAGTGTGAATCACAATCCAGGTCGCCGTCAGCGACAGAAACAAATTCCGCACGATTGCGGGCCGAATGCGGAGTTCCAAGCAGGCCTCATCCCGCTTCGAAGCGACCTCAGATTCAGTCTCGTCGATCGCAGACGGGGCAATACCGTGATTCATAAAACTCGCACCCAATGAAGTGGCCCGCAAAAATCGCCACCGAACTTGAAATAGGTATCAACTTGGATACATTCCCTGGACTTACTGCCTTTCCTATATTGCCAAGAAAATTGAATCCTAGGAGCCATTGGCACGGGGGGGATTTCGGGCGAAACCTGTCTGACCGATCGTTTGGGCTATTTCTATTAGAATCGGCCGGTTTATGGTATACTGACCACCTGGAATCCCACCGAGCCTGCCCCGCACCAGGCGTTGAGCCAGACGTTACATGCGATATTTACCTCATCCCTTCCGAAGAATGCCCCGTCTGATAGGGCGACACTGTCTGATAGCGCGACAATCTCTTTCTCTTCGTGTTCTGGCAGTTGTTGGTGTTTTTTTGGTGACGATGGGGTTGGGAGGATTCTCAACCCGAAGTTCCCCCGCTGCGAATGATGTTGCGATATCGAAACAATCTGCAGCCAGCCCTTCCGATGCAACATTTGAGGCGGATATACAGCCACTGTTGACTCGCCACGGTTGCAACTCGGGCGCCTGCCACGGTAAAGCTCGAGGGCAGAACGGTTTTGCTTTATCGCTGTTGGGGTTTGACAGTGAATTTGATTACACGTCGCTGGTGCAATCGGCGCGTGGGCGGCGGATATCGGTCTCGGTTCCGCACCAGAGCGCCCTGCTTCGTAAGGCTACCGGGCAGGTGCCCCACGGGGGCGGAAAGCGATTTGATGTCGACAGCCCTCACTACGACTTGCTGTTGCAGTGGATTCAAGCGGGTACTCCGCGTACGCCGTCCGATCGACCAACCCTGGTCGGCGTCACAGTGACGCCGCAACGTCAAACGCTCAAGTCGGGTGAGACCTTTCTTGTCCGTGCGATCGCCGCCTTTTCGGACGGCAGTCAGCGTGACGTCAGCGAAATGGCGGCCTTCCAGTCGGGCGACATAACGGTTGCCAAGGTTTCAGCCGACGTGCAGGGTGAAGTCCAGGCGGGAATGCTCACGGGCGAGACAACGATTATGGCGCGGTACATGGGTCAAATCGCAGTCTGTTCGGTGACGATCCCTTTACCGGAACCACCCCCGGATGAAGCCTACGCAGCCTTGCCGCGAAAGAACGAAATCGACGAGCTGGTTTGGAAGAAGTTGCAGCTGTTAGGCATACTCCCAGCGGAAATGGCGAGCGAGTCAACCTTTCATCGCCGCGCGTACTTGCGAGTAATTGGTCGCCTGCCGACTCCGCAAGAGACATGTGAATTCCTAGCAGACACGCGTCCGGGTAAACGAGAACGTCTTGTCGATGACTTATTAGAACGTCCCGAATACGCCGACTTTTGGGCCAATAAATGGGCAGACCTCCTCCGGCCCAACCCGTTTCGCACTGGCATGAAGACAGTCTGGGTGCTCCATAGTTGGCTCCGCAACGCGTTTCGGGTCGACATGCCGTATGACCAATTTGTGCGGGAATTACTGACCGCTAAAGGAAGTTCGTATCGCCAAGGCGCGATGATCATCTTTCGAGATCGACCCGACACGGTCGAAATCGGCGCGTCGGTCAGTCAGATCTTCTTGGGAGTAAGGCTGGAATGTGCGAAATGCCACCACCACCCTTTCGAAGTTTGGAGCCAAGAAGATTTCTTTGGATTCGCCGCTTTTTTTTCGCGCGTGGGACGAACGGAAGGGCTATCGCAACCTATTTCTGGCCAAGAAGAAATCCTTTTTGTACGTCGCGAGGGCAAGTTAGTCCACGATCGAACGGGAGAGAACGTCGAACCTCAAGTCTTAAAAGGGACCCCACTCCATCTCGCACCTGGAGTCGATCCACGCGAAACTCTGGTGGATTGGATGACGGAGCCGTCCAATCCCTATTTTGCCAGGGTCATGGCCAATCGGGTTTGGGCAGAACTCATGGGACGCGGGCTCATCGATCCGATCGATGATATTCGCACGTCCAATCCTGCCTCCAATGAGCCGCTGCTCGACTTTCTAGCGGAAGATTTCCGCAACGGAGGCTACAGTATCAAGAAGCTCATTCGCAAGATCACGACATCACACGTGTTTGGCCTAAGTTCTAAGCCAACCGAGCGCAACGCGAACGACTACCGAAATTTTTCCAGATACTACCGCCAGCGTATGCGAGCCGAGATTCTCTTGGATGCGGTCAACGACATCCTGAAGACGGAAGAGGAATTTGCGGCCATGGCCCCTGGATCGCGCGCTATGCAAGTGTGGACCCATCGTACGCCATCGATTTTCTTGGATACGTTTGGGCGGCCGGATTTAAATCAAGATCCACCCTGCGAGCGAACCGTCGACACGACCACGCCACAGATCCTACATTTGATGAATTCGCCGCAGGTCGACCAAAAGTTATCACTGGCAAACGGACGCGCGGCGCAGCTTGCCCAAAGCGACCTACCTAATTCTCAGATTGTCGACGAAGCCTATCTGTTGGTATACAATCGACTACCAACCTTGGACGAATCGCAAGACGCGCTGACGTATTTTCCGACCGATCCCACCGACCGGAGCGCAGCGGTGGAGAACCTGTTCTGGTCATTACTCAGCACACCGGAATTCTTCTTTGTGGACTAGATAAGAAGGGACTGCTATGAGCCTAATGCGAAACTGTGAAGGGCGACCGCAACGCAGAGACTGCCTGAAATTAGGACTGGGAGCCATGCTGGGGGGTGGCTTTGTCGATGCTCTGAAGGCCCGTGCCACGGCAAATTCCGCATCTGCCAAGAAAACGAGTTGTATCCTCTTCTGGTTGGATGGTGGCCCCAGCCACTTCGAAACATTCGATCCTAAACCCGAAGCGCCGATCGAAATACGCGGGCAGTTCCAGCCCATTGCGACCAAGATCCCGGGTGTCTTTTTCTCTGAGAACATGCCGAAGCTGGCGAGCATAAGTGACAAGATATCGATCGTCCGATCGCTGTGCCACGAACAAAATCTGCACGGTGCCGGTAATCACTATATGATGACCGGGGCACCCATACGGGTCCCCACGAACTGTGGTATTTTCGTCAGTTTTCATCCGAGCATGGGTTCGGTCGTCTCGTCCGAGCGCGGTGCGTCAGCGGGCTTGCCACCCTATGTCGCCATGCCACTACCGACACGATCAGGGGGGCCAAATTTCTTAGGAAATCGACACGCGCCATTTTCGCTTTCGGATGACCCGAACCTCGAATCGTTCCGCGTGCGCGACGTGGCCCTTCCGCCAGGGCTCGACTCGGGGCGTGTCTTGACTCGCCGCGATATGAGGACCAAGCTCGATCGCTTTCTCCGCTTTCATGACCACGCCGCGGCTGACCCGGTGTTGGGCGCCGATGAAAATTACCAACAAGCCGTGTCGCTCATGACGTCCCCAGCAGCGCAAGCGGCATTTCGCATCGAAAGCGAGCCCGCACACGTGCGCGATGCTTACGGCCGTCATACTCATGGCCAACAGGCACTTCTGGCGCGTCGCTTGGTTGAAGCTGGCGTACCGTTCATCACGCTCGCTCTCGATGGCTGGGATCACCACGGCAGTATCTTCCCTGCGTATCGCACACAGGGACGGGAATTCGATTCGGTTGTGGGAACGCTGATCGCAGACTTAGACGACCGCGGGTTACTTGATACCACCCTGGTCATCGCCATGGGAGAATTTGGGCGGACCCCGGGGGTCAATGTCGACGCGGGTAGGGATCATTGGTCGAGCGCCATGTCGATCTTGGTAGCCGGTTGCGGAACTCCACGTGGCCAAGTCATTGGAGCTACCGACGCACGTGGTTACGCACCCATCGACAAACGCTACGCTCCCGAAAATCTCGTCTCCACGGTTTACACCAAACTAGGAATCGATCCTAACAAGATCCTCTATACGAGTTCCGGACGTCCCACACACCTCGTTAGCGACCCGCGACCCATTCCCGAACTAATGTAATGTAATCGTTGGTACCGGCAACGAAGTGCGATGATCTGGCTCCATGAATTCGCGTGCATAAGGTACGTTTCTATCCGCTATCTATTCTGTCGAAACTCACCCCACCGAACGATCTTGCGAAGTCTTGGCTTATTTTGCGTGTTGCTGCAGGCATGTATTTTTGGGCGGGTTGTCACTGCCGAGCCGCCCGATGTCAAACTGTTGATACCGCCGGGCGGGCAACGTGGCACCAAGATCGAAGTAACGTGTGACGGAAAATTCTCCTGGCCGCTGCGTGTGTCCGCCCCCGGTGTCGATGTCGTCGTCACCGACAAGCCAGGAGTGTTGGAAGTTTCCATCCCCGCAGACATCCCTGCTGACCGCGTTTGGTTGCGGCTCTATAACGACGAAGGGGCAGCATCTCCGTTGCCCTTCATGATCGGCAGCCTTCCCGAAGCCAAAGAGATAGAACCGAATAATTCTCTTACGAAATCGCAAGTCGTTGATCCGATTCAAACGACCGTGAATGGCCAATTAGAACGGAACGACGTCGATTGTTATGTCGTTCAGTTGAAACGTAGCCAGACACTGGTAGCTGCCGTGATCGCGAACCATCGGATGGGTGCTCCCATGGACGGCGTGCTGCAAATCGTGTCTCCCGACGGATTTATCTTGGCCGAATGCCACGATGATGTTCGACTCGATCCCTTGATCGCATTTCAGGCACCTAAAGCGGGCACCTATCATGTGCGGATCGCTGCATTTCCTGCCAAACCGGGGACGAGCATCAACTTTGCCGGCGATAAGAACTATTTGTACCGCTTAACGTTGACTACCGGTCCGTATGTGACCCATGCGATCCCCAGCGCCACGCTCCACAATGACCTGCAATCTGTGCAGGTCGTTGGTTGGAACCTTCCGGCAGAGACTCGACTTCCGGTCGTGCCGTTCGGCGGCCCCAAAATGCAGGGTTACCAAGAATTCGAATCGCTGGCGGCCATGCGTTTGTTTCCCGATGACCAGACCGCCATTGTATTTAGTCCGGAGATGGCCGGTACGGCGCGCCTACGCATGGTGCGGCACCACTACGTCGTACGAACACCACCAGCAGCCAATAACTCCCAGCAAATCCAATTGTCGGTCCCCTCCATCGTTACCGGATGGCTCAGAGAGCCTCGCCAGGTGGATTCGTATCTTGTGCCGCTCAAGAAAGATGAGCCGACCATCATTTCGGTCGAAGGGAACCGCATCGAGTCGATGCTCCATCCGTACGTCACTTTGGCCGATCCAAGCGGCACACCCGTCCCCGAGACCGTCTTTTCCAGTGTGCCACAACGTGACCTAATGTTGAATTACACTCCGCCGACCGACGGAAATTACATCTTGACCGTCCGTGATTCATACGGAGTCGAATTGGATCGACATTTTTATCGACTTAGCGTTCGACCCGATCTGCCCGACTTTGAATTGACCGTAGCGGAGGATGCCCTGGTCGTTCCAGCCGGTCTACCCGTGGTGCTCCCAATCCAGGTCACCCGTCGCGGTCCGCCAAACGCGACCGTCGGCCCCATCACAATCCGAGCGTTAGGCTTACCGGACGGAACAACCGCGCCCGATGTGGTGTCCGAGCCGACCGGCGAAACTGCAACGGCCGTGAAAATGGTCATTACTTCGACCGGTTCACCTTTTTCAGGCCGGTTCCGCGTCAAGGGGACAGTAGAGACTCCGCAAAAACTCGAGCGGTATGCTCGGACGGCCGAACGACTTGATGCCTGCTTCGAATCGATCTGGGTGACGATCACCCCTTAAGATTCCCCGACTCTTGCCGCCGCCCTTCACACACAACACGTAATCATGGGGATACGTACCACGCAACAGGTACGCATCGACAGGTGGGCATCGACAAAAATCAAGCCGTGTCGACAGGAGGTCCTAAACTATCAGGAAGAGTGCGAGGAACGCGATCGCGATTCCGACGGCGATAATCGACATCAAGATGACCACAATGGCCTTCCAAGCCTCCCGATCTTCTTGCAGAAGCTGAGCTTGAACCGCTTTATCAAAATCGTGAAATGATGGCATGGCATAACCCCTTACAAGAAACACCGACTTTGAAAAGTCTACCACATGGGACCAAACGTGTCACGCGGTACCCCGATAATGCCGATGTCCCAAGACAATTTCATGAAGACACTTCCATAATGGGTAGTTCCGGAACGATTTTTCCGGTAAGGAGTCCCCAAGTGAACGCGATCCTACGTCGAGCCATGTTACAAAAAGACGATTTAGTAATCGTTTTTGACTATACCGACTCAAAGGGAACTGCTAGCAGGCGAGTCGTGAGTCCCATTCGGTTTCTGGGGCAGGACCGCTTCTTAGCGCTGTGCCTTTGCCGCGAAGAACCACGGCAATTCCACTTAGTTCGTTGCAGCAACATGAACCTGGCCTGGGCCTCGGGCTACACGATGCCGGTGGAAATAATGCCGGTAGCGAATAGGACAGCGGCGGCAGTGACAGCAGAAGCGACTTCAGCAGAAACCGGCACTATGGCCATGGCACATGCAGGAAATGAATCGTGGAGGTAACCTTGCCGCGACTGGCGAAACCCGCGACAATCGTGGCGGGGCGAATCAGCCCACTGCATTCTACTTCCCTGGAGAGCTACGCATGGACCGCATCCTACGTTGGGCATTCATCGCATTTTTCGGCACGTTGACTGTCAATACGACTCAGACGTTGGCAGAATCACCTTCCGGCGCGAGTGCTCCAACTGTCAAGCTAAAGACCGCACGCTCTTCTGAGGGTCCACTCTTGACGATCGGGTCAAAAGCCCCACCGCTGGATATCGAATTCTGGCTCAATCCGCCGACCGGCGCGCCAAAAAACCTCAAAGTGAACTTTGAGCCTGACCATGTGGTTGTGGTCGAGTTTTGGGCAACTTGGTGCGGCCCATGTATATCGAGCATGCCCCACATCGCCGATTTGCAAAAGCAGTATGCGGGAAAGAAAGTCTCGATTGTGAGTATCAGCGCCGAAGACCAGGCGACAATCGATACTTTCCTGGCACAAAACGTACCGCTGGATCTTCTCCAACAAATCGAACCGCCGGCCGACATCGCGCCGATCACGTTTAGGAAGCTGACGTCCGGCTACCGAATTACTTCCGATACCGACCAGTCGTCACAACGTGACTATATGGAAGCTTCAGCTCAGGACGGCATCCCGACCGCCTTCATCGTGGGGAAATCGGGCTTGATAGAATGGATCGGACACCCCGCAGAATTGGACGACGTGTTGAAGGATGTTGTCGAAAACAAATGGAACCGAGAAGCATACCAGCAAAAACTCGAAGCGAAAAAGCAGCTGCAGAAACTCCAACAAGAAGTCCTTGCGGCGCTTAAGCAGAAGCAGCCGAACAGCGCCAAGCAATTGATTGAGAGCGCCCTCGCCAGCGCCCAAGATCCCGCCCGAGTTCAGGAACTTAAGCAGCTCCAATTGCAAGTCTTGCTCTTCTTGCGGGATGCATCCGCCACGGAACTCGCCGGTGACATTATCGATGGATCGAAAGATGCGAACGTGCTCGACGGGTTGGCTTGGACGATCTATAAACTAAACCAGGAAAAGCCATTATCTCCTGAGTTGGTTGACTTGGCGGTCGGCAGTTCGAACAAGGCGTTGCAACTAGGAGTCGATCCGAATAAGAAATCGCTAATTCGCGATACTTTAGCCCATCTTCTGGCGGGCAAAGGAGAGCTTGAAAAGGCGATCGCACTTCAGAAGGAAGCAATCAAAGGGGCTACGCCGCAAATGGCGGAACAACTCGCACCGTTCCTTCAGGAACTACAAGCGCAGTTCAACAGCCGCGAAAAAACGAACTAACGCTTATTGGCCCCAAGATAGGACGAAAGATGACGGGCCTGGAGACCTGTCCTACGGTGAAGGAGACCGACGGGCCTGGAGACCCGTCCTACGTGATGAAAGATTACGGGCCTGGAGACCCGTCCTACTACCAACGTACGATTGGACACGCTACCCCGAGAACATTTCGCGGGTGCAGCGAAGAGCCGCATCGCCGTCATATGAAAGACAACCTCGACGATATGTGCTACATTGAGAACTGGCTTGTTCTCCTAAAGCAAATGCTCGATTGCAGAATTGACTATGCATGCTTGCCGCTGGTTGGTAATCTGGTTTCTTGTTATTCCCAGTTTGACTTTTATAGTACGCGGCGAATCGGAGCAGCTCGCTGCTGCTCAGCCTGAGCCCGTTCCATCGGCAACCGAGCCGGCCGACTCCCCACCAAGCAGCGAACCACAAGATGCTCACCAAAACGGGGTGGCAGATCTTGTGAAAAAGTGCGAGTCCTCGATCGTGGTCATACGACCTCAAGGGCGCGATGGCCAATCGATGGGACTCGGTACAGGATTCGTCATTGATAGCGAAGGGCTCATCGCGACCGCGTACCATGTAATTGGAGACGCACGTCCGATCGTGGTGGAAACGCGCGATGGTCGTAAACTGCCGGTCAAGCAGGTATTTGCGAGCGATCGGCACCTCGACTTGGCCATCCTTCAAGTCGAAGCGGACAATCTCGTGCCGCTGCCGTTGTCCACGCAAACGTTTCGGTCGGGAGTTCCCGCGATGGCGCTAGGCCATCCACTTGGCCTCGAGCATAGTGTCGTAACGGGAGTCATTTCGGCCACGCGAGAAATTAGTGGACGGCCAATGATCCAAGTCGCTATGCCCATCGAACCTGGTCATAGCGGTGGGCCGCTACTGGACCAAACTCGCGGCGAAGTCCACGGAATTATGGTCATGAAATCGTCGGGTACCGAACAACTTGGCTTTGCGGTGCCGGTTGATCAATTGCGCCGCATGTGGGACAAGCCCAATCCCGTTTCGATCGACCGCTGGATGACCATTGGTAAACTCGATCCTGCGCGATGGAGCACATTGTTCGGCGGCGACTGGCGGCAGGTTTCTGGAAAGATTCTCGTGGAGCAACCCGGCGAGGGCTTCGGTGGACGTACGTTATGTTTAGCCACCGCATCCACACCTCCGGTGCCGTTTGAAATTGGAGTATGGGTGAAGCTCGCGAAAGAGGATGGGGCGGCAGGTTTGGTATTTCAATCCGACGGCGAGCATCAACATTATGGATTCTATCCATCGGATCGCAAACTGCGACTGACCTGCTTTCAAGGTCCGTCGGTTTACTCATGGGATATCTTGTCAGAAATATCGACCCCCCACTATCGACCGGGCGAATGGAACTACCTGAAGATCCACATCGATTCGGGCAAGATCGTAGGGTACGTGAACGACCAGATGGTAGTGCAAACGAACGATGTTCGCTTAACGTCGGGGCGGGTTGGATTAGCCAAGTTTCGCGAGACATCGGCAGAATTTCGCGATTTTCGCGTCGCAGCAGAATTGCCGCGAGTCCTACCAACGCCCGACGACGTCCTGGCGATTGGTGCGTTGTTGAAAACAACTCCCCAGGCTTCGCAGCGAACGTCCGAGCACCTCAAGCAATTCTTATCAACGTCGCGGGCAAAGCAAGTACTACGGCAGGAAGCGTATCGTTTAATGGAAGAATCTCGATCGCTCGAACTCTTTTCGAATTCGCTGCACACGGAGCAAGTTTGTCAATCGTTGGCGGAATGGATGCGTGGACCGCAGAACGAGCGCGGGCTACTCAAGGGGGCGTTGTTGGTTTCACTCTTGGACAATCCAGATCTCGACACCAGCGTCTACGAAGCGGAGGTCGACAAGATGGTCGCTCACATTCGGCAGCGGTCTCCGGGCGACGATTGGTCGGAGGCAGATCGTCTGAAAGCCATCGATCATTTCCTATTCGACGAATCGGGCTACCACGGGAGTCGCACGGAGTACTATCATCCAGCGAACAGTTATCTTGATCGTGTAATTGACGATCGAGAAGGGTTGCCGATCACGTTATCGGTTTTGTACATCGAACTGGGGAGGCGTTTAGGACTCACGATGGAGGGAGTCGGATTGCCGGGACACTTCATTGTACGATTCAAGCCAGTCGAAGGTTCCGTCGAATTGGTAGACGTCTTCGACCGAGCGAAGCGTTGCAGTCGCGATGACGCAGCGAAAATCGTCGCCGAGTTTACGGGACAGGAGTTGAACGAGCAACATCTCGCAGCGGCCAATGAAGACCAGATCTTGGTGCGTATGTTGAGCAACTTGCTAGGGATTGCTCAGGAGCGTGACGACCGACCGGCATTGGCACGTTACTTAGAAGCTTTAGTTACGCTGCAACCCGAGAATGCGTCGATGCGTGGAATGCGCGCCGTAGTGCGGCGGGAGTTGGGGCAGACGCAGGCCGCGTTGGACGATCTTGATTGGATCCTTCAGCACGCTCCGCCAGGAATTGACTTGGAAACGGTCGAGCGGATGCGTGCAGCATTTGTGGCGGAAATGCCGGCCGATACACCGTAGCGTTCGGTACTCTTCGTGCTTCGACCTCGCAGCCGCCACCTAGTCCACCCCCCACGAATCGTCTAGAATTCGGGCAGCGAGGGCGATTAGCTCAGTTGGTTAGAGCGCTGCATTCACATTGCAGAGGCCACTGGTTCGAGTCCAGTACCGCCCACTGACGTAA
>JAQCHP010000146.1 GCA_027619595.1 Planctomycetota bacterium | reverse complement strand
GCGAAGCGTACAACGCAAGAATACAACGATCGAGGTCTACACGGCCGAACTAAGGCAGGCAGAATCAGACGGTAATACGGATCGAGCGGACCACATTCGACAATTATTGCTTTTTGTGGACGATCCCCGGTTAGTTCTCGCTCCAGATTCGCTGGCAGTGCAAGCGAGTCTGGCCGGGTCCATCAATGGACGATTAGCTCGTTGGGCCAGTTATGCGTCGATTGCCGTCAATATTGGCGGCGCGATGGGTATGTTTGGCTTTGGGCCGCTTTCGCAACGTATCGGACGGAAGCCGACGTTTACGATCGCCTTTCTCGCGGCCATGTTGGTCACCGCCTTGGTTTTTTGGACCCTGCGTGACTTTTGGCAAATCTGGATCATGGTTCCCGTCATGGGATTCTTTCAAATGTCGATCTTTGCAGGCTACGCCATTTATTTCCCAGAGTTATTTCCAACCCATTTGCGATCGACCGGTACAAGTTTTTGTTACAACGTTGGTCGCTTTGTGGCTGCATTCGGTCCGATCATTAAGTCAAGTCTGGAATCGCAATTTGCGCATACCGATGAGCCGATTCGCTACGCCGCTATGGCCATGACCACGGTGTTTCTCTTGGGAGTGGTAGTGCTCCCTTTCTTGCCGGAAACGAAGGGTCAGCCGCTCCCGGAATAAAAAAACGCACCGGGAATTTCTTGCCGGTGCGTTCTTGGGTATTGTTGATGGCTATAGGACTGCGGCGGCGAAAATCTGGTGGGAAGCCGACGAGTCGCCGCTCAGCCTAGTTGGACGCAATGGCGGCCGAGGGATGCCCGAGGTCGGTTTCCAAGGCACGGACGTAGGCTCGATCGAGACGGCTCAGCCGATTCACGGGCACAGTGCTGTAGCGGCCGTTATCTTTGAGAATTCGGACGTTCTCGGCGCTAATGCTCACCAATTGTCCCGTTGTATGAAAGCGGCCCGATTCATCGGACCAATAGCGACGAGTGAGGCCGCGTTCGCGTACGGAAACAAATCCACGATTTGAAGGTGGGGCGATTCCTACTCCCAGTCCGTCGAGTACATCTTCAGCCGAATCCTCGGCGGGCGGCGTTGCCTCGTCGGGAGTCGCCGAAGGGGCGTCGGTTGATGGGTCGCCAAAATCAAACGATTCCAACGCGTCGGGAGCTGGCAACGATTCTTTCGCTGAATCGGCCTCTGTTCCCAGGTCGTCCTGAAGAGGAGTTTCCTGATCGGCTGGGAAATCTTGGCTATCAGCGGGTAGTGGTGGAGACTCCGAATCGGGGTCAGTGCTTAGTTCGGGATCGCCGAAAATCCCAGCACCCGCTGAGGCGGGATCCGGGATTTCATCCGATGGTGTATCGGCTGGCGGTTCGCTGGAAAGCGCTGGCGCAACATCGTCGGCAGGATTAATAGCGGGAACCTCTACGGCATTCGGGGTCAGTGCGGTCCCGTCTGTTTCCGGAGCTTTCTGCGGTGGGAGTACGGAGTTAATCGGTGGACTCACAGGATCGATTTCGGGCGGGGCGACCTCCGAGTGGAATTCGTGGCTCAGATCTTGAGTCATCGGTTCAATTGCGGATGTTGTCTCCGTGCCCGGGCAATCGAGACAGCCTGAGGGATTGTCCAGAGATTCGGTAATCAATTCACTGGGGCAACAGTCCTGTACCAGGGGACAGTAGTCGCCCGCATATTCCATGGCCGTAACGACATAGCATGGGGGGCACCCAACTGGCGGGCAGGTAACCGTACAACTGGGCGGTACCATAGATTGGCAACGTAGCCGGCCCCTGGCACCGGCGGAATTCAGCGTAAGGCTCAGGATCATCACGGATACGGTTCCGACACGTATCCACCGCAGGGTCGATCGTTTCAACATTGAAAAATCTCCAGTTGGGTCCATCTTGAATTTCTTCTCGCCGTCACATGGTTTGGGTCGGCGGCAAAACGACGTTGGTCGTTACAGGTAGAGGGAGCGATTTAAGTTCGCTATGCTTCGCCTCTTTCCTAAGCAATCATAACGCGCTAAATGGGATTTTGTCGATTAATCGCCACGTTTTGTCGCTTTTTTGCTACCATTTTAGTCCGAAGGCCTCCCCTCCTGACTTGCGGGTAACCCCTCCCTTAAGCGCCCCATCCGGTATACGCGGCATATTTTGCAGGATTGCGTCGTCGGAATCGGCATCTTCGGCGGCAGCCGCTTCACTAGCAGCGGCTGCCTGTGCCGCCTTCATGGAGAGGCTCATGCGCTGAGATTCCTTGTCGAGCGAGAGGATTTTCACTTGCACCTCCTGGCCCTCGGCCACGACTTGGGCGACCCGCCCTACTCGTTGGTGTGACAATTCGGAAATATGGACGAGTCCCTCCATGCCAGGTCCCACTCGAACAAATGCACCGAACTCCATTAATCGAGTGACGGTGCCGGTCACGATAGCGCCAATTGGAAATTGCGAGTCGGCATTTCCCCACGGATGTTCCAAAAGCTCACGATACGAGAGGCTAATTTTACCGGTCTGGGGATCGATTTTTTCCACGCGTGTTTGAATTCGCTGCCCGACCTCAAGAACTTCGCTGGGATGGCGAATTCTCTCCCAACTGAGTTGGCTGATATGGACGAGCCCTTCGATCCCTCCGATGTCCACAAAAGCGCCAAATTCTTTGATTTTCGTGACGACTCCTTCTTGCGTGGACCCCACTTCCAATTGGCCCAAGAGTGCGGTGCGTTTTTCGGCTCGTTCGCGTTCCAGGACGGCTCGATGGCTGAGCACAAACTTTTTGCGCATTTCATTGGCTTCGGTGACGACACAACGGAGATTTTGCCCGACGAATTCGGCCAAGTTTTCCATTCGGTAGAGCGACACTTGGCTGGCAGGGATAAAGCCACGTATGTGATTGACTTCGCATTCCAAACCACCGGTATTTAGCGCGGTGATTTTGGCGTCGACGATGACACCTTCGGCTAAGTCGGACCAGTCCGCGACCGCAACGGATGCCCCTGGAATGCCTAGCTCGTAGAGTCCATCCTGAGGGGAATACCCCGTGACCACGACCTCAATCCGAGTATCCGGTGCCGGAGGCTCCTCAAATTGACGGATGCTACATACGCCTTCTCTTTGTCCTGGCAGGACAAAGAAGACCAAGTCGCGATGGACCTTGACGACACTGGCGTGCAAACGCGTGTCGACCGCAAGTTCTGGAACTTGACTGCCGGGTTCACCAAGCAGCAAGCGAGACATATCGGCGTCCCGGAGTCCCAATTCGGCGGCCAATTCGTCGTCTAAATCGTTCTTGCGCGGAATGCGGATCTTTTGAGGAACAGCAATTTCGCTCAATTTTGGACCTTTTTCACGCGGTTTTTCAGCGCTAGGTTCAATGGGCGGATCGACTTTATCTTGAGTATCGCTCGACCAGTTGCTAGTCGTTGCCCCAGGTGCACTCGCACCGGCGACGTCCTCGGAATCACGTTGTGATCCGATTCGAATTGGCTTACGGACGGCAAGCTCGGCAACCACAGGATTATTTGGAATTTGGGGCGAATCAGACATGGGTTTTCTCGCGATGATTTGGGCGCCATGGTTGCGGATGGCCCTGTTGCGGATGGCCGCGTTGCGAATGGCGTGCGTCGCTAAAATTCGGGGATGGGAGTCGCAGCAACAGGTACGATCCAGCCGGCGGCGAATCGGTACAGCTTCGATTCTCCGGACGAGCGTCGCATCTCACGATAGCATACGTCCGAAGAAAAAGCAGGAGGACGTTACTTCGCGAGGATTTGATTTTCCCGAGGGAAAGTTTAGCAACAGCCAGTAGAGCCGGGCGAGGGAAAAAAACTTGGGTGAATTGGCAGTTCAGTTCGAGGCGGCCTATTCAAAGGTTTCTTCAGGCCCGGGGAACTCGGCCGACTGGACGTCTTGTTGGAAGCGTCTCACGGCGTCCACGACCTGTCCTCGCAGTTGGGCGTAGGGTCGGACAAATTTGGGGATCCGACCGCTGGTGAGTCCGAGTAGGTCCTGCGTGACGAGGATTTGCCCGTCACATTCGGGCCCGGCACCAATTCCAATCGTCGGGATGGCAACTTGCCGAGTGATGGCTCCGGCGATGTCTCGCGGAATGCATTCAAGGACAACAGCGAATGCCCCGGCGTCCGCCGCTGCAGTTGCATCTCGAAGCAACTGGTCGCCTGCCCTTTGCACCAAGTATCCTCCTAACTGGTGCACGCTCTGCGGCCGAAGTCCCACATGGGCCATGACAGGAATTCCTGCTTTTACCAGGCCGGCAATCACCTCGGCTTGTTCGGCGCCCCCTTCGAGTTTTACGGCCTGGGCCTTGGTCTGCTTAAGGATTTTTGCCGCCTGCTTAAGGGCGGAATCCGTGCCAGTGAAGCAACCTGGAAATGGAATGTCAACGACGACCATGGCGCGTCGTACGACGCGCGTCACCAGACGTGCGTGGTAAATCATTTCGTCCAAGGTTACGGGAATTGTGTTCTCGTGCCCCTGTACGACCATGGCTAAGCTATCTCCTACAAGAATCGCTGGCAATTCGCATTCGTCGAGCAGCTGGCCCCACAGCGCGTCGTAGGCGGTAAGCATGACGAATTTTGTCCGCGATTGTTTCAGCCGGGCAAAATCTCGAACGGTGGTACGGTGGAAAGATTCTCGCTGGGTGGACATAGGGGATCTCGCGACTGCTTGGTAGCTTGCTATTAGTGACGGTGACGTTCCGTTTGGCTTAATCCATCGTATCAGCATAATTGCTCTAATCGCTACGCCTGCTGCTGCCGATGTTTTGGATACAGAGTCGGAGTGCCGGCCCTGTCGTGTCTGGGATTCGTGCCCGGGATTCGACCTGGACCTGAACGCGTCGAGTCGGTAACCTTCGCCACGCTGAACTCCTGAGGTAGCGATCTGCCATCTCAAATACGCTGGATAAGTGCCGTATGAATCAAGGAAGAAAGACTTGGCCGATTCGATGTGCGGCCTTTGGCGTGGCGATTGCCGCCATGGTAGGGGGCCTTGCAACCAACCGATCGCTACACGGTGCGTCCTCTCCGGAGGTTACACCGCAGTCGGGCGACAACACCCCGGACCCGGGCGAACCGCAAGCGGCGCCGGCGACCGTTAACAGCCCGCAGGTAGCAGGCGAGCCAACTGTGGCCGACGGACCAAGGCCGGTCTGGGAGCCCACCACCAACGGTGACGGACCTTCCGTTATACAATTCAATCGCGTCGTACCGGGCGTGACCCTGGTTACCGATGTTCATGCACAATGGGGTGTCCCGCTAAAAAGTTATCCATCGGCTGGCCAGCAAGTGATGGCCTACAAGGTTCCAGGTTTCAAGCAGGTCGACATCTTGGCCAGCGACGAACTTGTGGATGCAATTTTGGTGCACCTTCAGCGACCGCTCCCGGTGGAACACATCGCCTTGGACCTCAACTTGCGAGACCTGCGCACGGTGCTTATTCCAGACGCAGAAGGAAACCTGCTCGGGCAGGGGTTCCCAGAACGTGGTGTGCTGCTCCATTACGCAGTCCAGGTGGACCAGGGTCTCGTCTCGGAGATCATGCTCGAACCGGTGCGTGGTGAATTGTTCCGGCTCAGGGCGGAATACGATTTTGACTTTAATTACGAAAATGGACTGTCGGATCTTAAAAGGGCGGTTGTTTTGGATCCGCTTGATGCACGCGCCCATTGTCTGCTGGCAAAGGCGCATCAGCACGCCGGCGAGCTACCGCTGGCCAGCGACGCGATCCAGACGGCTATCAGCCTGGACCCGGAGTCTGTCTTCTGTCAAATCGCCTATGCCGGTATTTTGGCCGACCAGGGGAATGTGACCGATGCGATCGGAATCGTGCGGGATATTACCGAACGTGAGGGTGCGCATACGGTTGAAAAAGCTGAAGCTCATCTGGTGTTAGGGGACCTACTGGCGTATGGCCCCAAGCCAGACTATTTGCAGGCTCTGGAACATCACTTAAAAGCCGTGCAGCTTTCTGTGGATGGCGCGGGTGCTCAACAATTTCTCCTGCGTCGAATGGCGAAACAAGTGCTTATTCAGGCACATGCCTCAATTGCTCGTGACATCGCCGGAGGTTATTTTCAACGTCAAACCGAAGTCGTGCCCAAATGGTTGGATCGCGCTCAGCGTCTGGCTAAAGAATATCTAGAGAGGGATCAGGGTGACCCTGCGTTTCGAATCGAACTCTATCGGCGAATGCTTGATGCCTATGCACTCTTGCCGGCGCAGTTTGATCCTCAGGTTGCTGTCGAGCAGATCCTCACCGATGGGCGGCAGCTGATTGCGAACCATGCAGACGCAAGGTTTCAACAGCGAGTCGAATGGGAAATGGCGCAAGCACTCTACCAAGCGGGTGAAATCGAACGAGCACGCGGAAACGGCGATAAGTCACTGCAGTTTGCGAACAACGCTATCGCGCTGTTTGAAAATGCGAGAACCGGGAGGACGGCCGTTGCTGCCGACGGAGCGTTGGAAGGACAGCTTTATTTCCTGCTGGGGGCTCTCTATGCCGTTCATAAGCAAGACCACGCCGAAGCGGTTAAGTGGTTCGACAAGGCCGAACCCTTGCTTCGCGGCACCACCTCGCCATCCCGATTTGCCGACTATGGATTGAACGGCGAACGCTTTGTGAGTATGGGGGTGTCGTTCTGGGAAACGCAACAACAGCAACGTGCAATCGATTCGACACTCCACGGTGTGACATTGATCAAACAGGCGGTCAACGAGAATATTCTTACGGAATCGTCGCTTTCCGTGCCGTATGGAAATCTGGCAACCATGCACCAGAATATGGGGAATCAGAATGCGGCGCAACGATACGCCCAAATGATGGCGAAAGCGGAAAAACCGACCGCCGAATTGCAACGCTAGACTTTGGCCTAACGATCTACCGCACTGTCGCAGACATCCAGCGCGGCAGTGATCTTAAGGCAGTGATCTTAAGGCAGTGATCTTAAGGCAGTGATCTTAAGGCAGTGATCTTAAGGCAGTGACACCCACACAAGGGCACTGCCAAATTGAAATGGATCTTACAGGCTATTGGAATTTTCCAACCCGTCCGACCAGATCGGCTGTGCGGCAGCTGTATCCCCATTCGTTGTCGTACCAACTAACGACCTTGACGAGGTTGTCTTGAATAATCTGCGTCCAAGGTGCCGCAAAGATTGAACTGTGAGAGTCGCCGATGATGTCGCTAGACACAATGGGATCTTCGGTATAATACAAAATACCTTTTAATGGTCCACTTTCCGTAGCGGCCTTCATGGCGGCGTTGATTTCGGCTACCGTCGCCTTGTTTTCCAGGTTCACGGTTAGATCAACCATACTCCCGGTAGCGACCGGCACACGTACCGCGATGCCTGTGAGCTTCCCCTTCAATGCCGGAATTACAAGCGAAACAGCCTTAGCGGCTCCGGTCGAGGTCGGGATTATATTCTGAGCAGCACTTCGAGCTCGATACGGATCTTCATGCGGCATGTCCTGAACGCGTTGATCGTTCGTATAGGCGTGAATGGTGGTCATCAGGCCCCGCGAGATCTTGAAATTGTCATGCAGCACTTTGGCGATGGGTGCCAAACAATTGGTAGTGCAACTGGCGTTCGAGACACACTTCATGGCCGGCGTCAGTTGATCGTCATTGACGCCCAAGACCACGGTCAGGTCGGGTTCGTCCTTGGCGGGCGCGCTGAGCACGACACGTTTGGCACCCGCTTTCAAGTGCGAATCGTAGCCCGGCTTACCATCCTTGCTGCGGGCAGTAAACACGCCGGTGCTTTCAATGACAACGTCCACGCCTAAATCGCCCCAAGGTAGGGCCTCTGGGTTTCGCTCTTCGAAGACCCGAATTTTTTTGCCGCCCACGATCAGGTGTTGCGCATCGTGCGAGACAGATTCCTCGTATCGGCGGTGAGTACTGTCGTATTTCAAGAGGGTTGCCAGCATTTTGTTGTCGGTCAAGTCGTTAATTCCGACAATTTCGAACTCGCTGCTGCGCTCACGAAGCTTGCGAAAGGTAAGTCTTCCAATTCGACCGAATCCATTAATTCCTACGCGAATCGCCATGGAAAGCACTCCTTTGGCTGTTAGTATGTCACGGTTGGCTTCAAACCAAGGCGGATTATAATGCTGGGCGCGCGGTGCGACAACCGGCAGCGATGGCACTTGGCAGGCTGTTCGACGCTAACGACGAGTGATGTACGGACTCAATCGGAGACTTTCATGAAAGCTGCTTATTTTTCCGCTCCAGGCCCCCCCGAAGTGATTCAATATGGTGAGTTACCACGTCCGATTGCGGGGCCGAGCGAGGTACTGGTGCGAACCGCCGCAGTGGCGGTCAATCCCATCGATACGTACATCCGCAATGGGGCCAATTATTGGCCGCTGCCAAGTCCGTACATTATTGGCTGCGACTTGGCCGGCGAGGTTATTGAGGTAGGCGGTAGCGTGCGACAGTTTCGAGTTGGAGACCGCGTGTGGTGCAGCAACCAAGGTCTGATGGGTCGCAGTGGGACATTCGCGGAATTCTGTTGCGTCGATGAACAGTGGCTTTACCCCTTGCCGACGAATGTCGACTATGAAGTGGGTGCCGCGATTGCCCTCGTGGGAATAACCGCACATCTGGGACTGTTCGCACGAGCTAATCTGCAAGCGGGAGAGACGATTTTGGTCCGCGGAGGGAGTGGCGGCGTAGGGAGTGTGGTGATCCAGATGGCAAAGCGATTGGGAGCACGCGTCGTGACAACGGCTGGAAGTTCCGACAAGGCACGTGCTTGCCAGGAACTCGGAGCCGATCACGTCGTTCTCTATCGCGAGCAAGATGAGGTGCAGGCCGTGCGAGAATTTGCTCCCCAAGGGGTCAACGTGTTGTGGGAAACGGCCCGCATTCCGAACTTCGACCGGAGTGTAGAAATGCTAGCGGAACGTGGCAGGATGATCCTCATGGCGGGTCGGGACGCACGGCCTGAGTTTCCCGTCGGGCCATTCTACGTGAAACAATGCCAACTGCACGGGTTTGTCATGTTTAAGGCGACTGCCAAGGAACAGCGGAAGTGTGCCGAAGAAATCAACCAGTGGATGGCCGATGGGAGCCTCAAGCCTCGGATTTCACATCGAATGAAGCTGGCAGAGGCCGCTCAAGCTCATCGCATGCAAGAGCAATCGACGGTTCATCTGAGTGGAGAAGTCGCCGGTAAGATCGTGTTGGTTCCCTAGAAGCAGCGAAATGGTCGATTCTTACCGCCTCGATTCTTACATTGCTCGATTGCGGCGTAAGTTCCGCTGCGCAGGAACGTCTTGCGGTTCGTTGATGATACCAACAAGTGCATAGGGACGACGGATTCCACGCCGGTATGCAATGCGAGATATCTGTTCGCTTAGGAGACCAAATACAAGCAGCTGAATTCCTCCCATGAACAACGCGGCCGCAGACGGCAGGAGCGCTGCGGGACTCAACCATAGCGATCGAATGCCCACCAAGGATGCCGCTAGCGATGCAGCGATCAACGCAGCCGATGTCAGCAGACTCGCCAGTCCCAGCCGACCAAACAATCGCATCGGACGCGTGGAAAACTGCTCCAGGAATTTTACGGTCATGAGGTCGAGCACAACTCGCATCGTTCGGCCGAGTCCGTATTTGGCCTTGCCAGCCGTTCGCGGCCGGTGATTGACCACAACTTCCAAACAACGGGCTCCGCGTTCGCGCGCAAGAACGGCAATGAACCGATGCATATCGCCGTGAAGTTCGATTTCGTCGGCTATTTCACGACGCATGGCCTTGAGTGCGCAACCCAAATCATGAACCGGGCAATCGGTGACGCGACGAATGAGCCAGTTGGCCACCATCGAGGGGACTCGCCGCAACCACCAGCCGTCGCGCCGCTCCTTTCGCCAGCCGTGGACTAAGTCGTAGCCGAATCGCAAATGTTGGACCATGGCCGGAATGTCCGCCGGATCATTTTGGCGGTCGCCGTCGAGCGTCACGATCACATCGCCACGCGCGTTTTCGATCCCTGCCAGCATGGCAGCACTTTGGCCGAAGTTCCGACGTAACTGGAGGACGCGTAGGCGAGGCTCTTCTACGGCGAGAGTTTGTAACTCGCGTAAAGTGCCATCGGTCGAACCGTCGTCCACCACAATAAATTCGACCGGCAGGTTCGCGAGGGCGGCCTGCAATTCTTCTAGCAAAGGGCGTACATTGTCCCGTTCGTTCATTACGGGAATTACGACTGAAACCAGCGAGATTTCCATGGACACCGGTGCTCCGACAGCAAACCTTTGTCGTTTACTGGAATATTGCGTCCCAGGAAATCGACCCACAAGACAGGCAGTGACAAGAGAAAAAATTACGACAAGCAAATGCGAAAAATCTGGCCGGCGGATGGAAATGGGGCCATCACCGCTCGGTATTGTGTATCGTCCAACGCGTGGCCGTACCTCAAATTAGGTGCCAGCTATTCCGTATTTCGAACAGGGGAGCTTTTAGAGAATGACGCAAGACCACGTCAAGAGCATCGGGTTTTGGTAAGCTGCGGTGTTCAGCGGTTCTTGCTGAACGAGGACGGCGGTTCTGACACCATAGCGACCCGGCATGAACAGCCGTCCTTTCGTGAGGTCCGAAGGCCCGACAAAGCTGCTGCCTGGGCTGACGACGAGTTCGACATCGCGGCGAACAGGCTAGGCAAATCCTGTAGCGCCTCCTTTGAAGCGCCCACCGCGTAATGTTTCGTAATCTGGCCCCCCTCGCCGACAGTCGTCTGGCGGATGAGGGGCGGGGCCAATGTATTCGAGTGGACGCTATCATTCACAAGTGCGTCGTGTTGCTGCGCAAACATGAAGCATAGTCTAACTCTCGTGGGAGCCGCGAATTACGAATACATTGAACGGTATTGTGTTTAAGGCAAGCCGAAGTGACCGGCCAACTGAAGTCCCTAAGTCGACGGCGACACGTTCCTGGCGAGCCACTAATTCATTTCTGACGCGGTTCGGCACGCGGGCGCTGCGCCCCGGCTATGGGGGCAACACGGCATTGTGTCGCCCTCCGGGCAACGCTGTAGCTGTTTTTTTTTGCGTACGAAAAGATCGGGCCTGAGCCAGATTGGTAAAGTGAGAAAAGTGAAATTCTCATCGGAAACACTGAGTCGGGGCTATTGGAATGCTTCTTTTTCGTTGTTGCAATTTCAACCAAACCCCAGTTTTTTCGCTAAATAAATCCGCTACGGCGTTGCCC
>JAQCHP010000145.1 GCA_027619595.1 Planctomycetota bacterium | reverse complement strand
TGATTTTCTCCTCGCCCTAGAGTCTAATTATTGGGGAGGAAACTGTCTCAGGGTCATTGACACAAAGGGGTCCTCTGGCCATCGCCTTTCCCAAGCTTGCTCATCGCCGACTGCGAATGTTCTTGATGTCGCTCGCAGTTGTTGTACATGTTTCACTCGGGACAGTCGCCATATTGGGGTATTATGCAACCGCGCAGACGCTTGCGATGTGTGTGTTTGACACGCTGTGGCTGTTGTTTTCACTGATGGTGATCAACGGCCTTGTGAAGCGATGGATCTTGGTAAGACGTCGAAAGTTGGCGATGGATCAATTCCGCCAGCGTCGCGCCAGTCTGGCGGCCGATCCGAACGCAAGCTCCCTACTCGCCAGCGAGAATGTGGCAGTCGACGCAAGTGATGAAGTCGACTTGAGTGCCGTCAGTTTGCAGACGAAACAGCTTACTCAAACCGTGTTGCTTCTGCTCGGGTTTAGCTTGGGTTGGACAATTTGGTCCAATGTGTTTCCAGCCTTGAACATGCTGCGCTACGTACCGGCCTTGCCCGGATTGTCGACGATTAGCTTGGCAAAGGTGCTGTTAGCGGGGCTCATCGGCGTGGTTACGTTCATTGCCACTCGCAACGTGCCGGGGTTGCTGGAGTTGGTACTGCTGAACTATTTGCCCGTTGACGCAGGTGCAAGATTCGCCACGACGACGGTGTGTCGTTATGGAATTGCACTCAGCGGAATCTGGCTGGTTGGAGAACGGCTGTCGATTCAGTGGCAGTCGATTCAGTGGCTCGTGGCGGCGATGGGTATCGGACTTGGGTTCGGTTTGCAGGAAATTTTTGCGAATTTTATTTCCGGTATCATTTTGTTGTTTGAGCGTCCGATTCGAGTGGGAGATGTTGTGACGATGGGCGAGACGACTGGCGTGGTGACGAGAATACGATTGCGAGCCACAACCATTACTGACTGGGACCGCAAGGAGTTTATCGTGCCCAATCGCGACCTGATCACAGGGCGTCTATTGAATTGGACATTAAGCGATCAAACAAATCGGATTGTGATCAAAGTCGGAGTAGCTTACGGAACCGATACCGACAGTGCCTGTCAGCTTCTTGAGTCGGTCGCGCGCAAGTGTCCCGAAGTGCTGAAGGATCCTCCGCCGATCGCAACGTTTGAGGGATTTGGCGACAGCTCATTGCAACTAACGCTACGCTGCTTCCTGCCGAACCTGGAACGCCGCCTTCAGACTGTCCATAAGTTGCATTCGGAGATTGACCAGGCGTTTCGCGATGAGAACATCGAGATCCCTTTCCCGCAACGCGAATATCGCGTACGCCAAGTAGCGTAGCGTGGCATCGGATTTTGACGTTCGATTGGTGGTGCCAGCGAAAGATCTCTCACGGAGCCACAGAGGCACGGAGGTAAAGAGGTAAAGAGGTAAAGAAGAGCGGAGTGGAAAAAGGGGGTCGTGGAACTGAAGTTGGCATAGGTATTTCATTGAGTAGGTTACCTTCTTGCCAATAACAGCGGTCTGAGGTTTACTATTTTGCAATGCAATACAGATGCGAATTGGTGCGGATGAATAGTCGTCCTTGTGCGGCAATGATGGACGATCGCACGTTGAATCCATCGTGGGGATGGTCGGGGTCGGTCATGGGAATGACGCCCAATTGATCACCGTTGTGGGCATTAAACACAGCAACTTCGGCGGCGAAATTGATGATGTAGATTTTGCCGTCCGCCACCAGAGGTGACGCTTCGTATTTGACGATGCCGGGGGTCTTGACCGTCCACTTTGCTTTTCCGGTGTGCGGATCGACTCGCGATAACTGTTTTCGTACGTCACTCAGCACGAAAAAGTCGCCATCGGCAAACGCGGGAGTGGGGACATCGGTGGAGACGGCCTTTTCATCTCGGCTGACCCAAGCCAAGGCACTGTCAGTCAAGCGGCCAGTAGCTCCGGCCTTGACTGCATAGATCGGGTCGGTCTTAGGGGCACAGGCGAGGATGACTCCAGCGCCTGCGACCGGAGTCGGAACCAGACGCCAGTGAGGAATTCGTGTGGGATTCCACGTTCCCCATCGCCAGAATTCTTCTCCGTTGTTTGGGTTGTGTCCGGAGATATCGTCGCCACCGACGACCAAGATTTCCGCGCGTCCCTCATGTTCGAACGGAATCGGCGATGCAAAGCTCTCCCGCGATTCTTCTTGGGCATCGCTCGGGCGCAAAGTTCGCCACAGTTCTTTGCCGGTCGCTGGATCAAGGGCCAATAGATACGACTTGTTTTCCTGGTCTTCTTGTCCACGGCCGTCAACGGGGACATCGCGTTGGAGAACTTGTAGATAGAGTGTGCCGTGGAACAGGAGTGGACTGCTGCTGAACGTCCAATTGAAGGCGAAGTCACCGTAGTCTGCTTGGATATTCCGACGCCACACTTGGTCGCCCTTGAGCGTATAGGCTACCAGCTCGCCGTTCCCAAAGAAGAAGTAGACGTGTTTTCCGTCGGTACAGGGCGAAGGTCCACCAAAGGTGCTCCGAGAGTCTTGTCGCATAGGGGTCACGACCTGATGCTGCCAAGCGATTTTTCCGTTCTGTCCGTCAATGCTCAGCGCCACGATGGCATCGGAGGCGGGGGCGATCGTCGATAGAAAAATCTGATTGCCGAAGGCAACCGGTGTTGCCTCACTCGGGCCAGGTAACTGGGTTGACCATACGACCCCTTCGGTTCTCGACCAAGTGGAAGGTAGTCCCTGCTCGGGGGACGATCCGTTGTAGCTTGGACCACGCCAATGAGGCCAGTCAGCTCCTCCAGCGAATGTTGCCAAAAACCCCCAAGAGACAACGAAACCCAATGCGGAAGTAGTGCGTGAGGTCATTTAGGGAGAGCTCCAGTTTTACGAAACGTGACGGTAGCGGCAGGACTTGTTCGATAGGTTACCACGCCGACTCAATTGCCCAACCCCACCTAGGTCGAGTCGCACGGCGCGATACGTATTGTGGTTGTGCTCTCGGGGCGGCTGTGGGATAATTGGACTAGGCGATTTCGTGAGATTTCTAAGAGCCGTGATTCCCGGTAGTAACTTTTTGCAAGGAGCTGGTATGTTGCCGAAAATAAGGCTTGGTCTGGTGGCAATCGGCTGGCTTGCCTGCGGCGGGAGTTTCGTCCTGGGGGCAACTCCAGTTGCTGATTCGTTTCTTGTAAAGTGGACCGATCGTCGCATCGCCCAGGTCCGGCCGAAGGCGGCCGACAAGGGATTCGAAAACGTTGGTTGGGTGTCAGGGCTGCGGCACGCTTTTGATTTGGGACGCGAACATAAGCGTCCGATTTTTGTGTTTACGTATTCGGGACACATCGATCAAGGGCGTTGCTGAGGGGGCGCATTTGGAATGAGAGCGGGTCCGCTCTCCGATCCTCGAATTACGAAAATGCTTAACGAGTATTTCGTACCCATTTACGTTTCCAACACGGACTATACCGATGAAGAAATTACATCCGCTGAAGAACGCGCGCTGTACGACCAGATTTTTGCATCCGCCAGGAAAATGAACAAGCCGGCGGGCCTCGTACAAGTCTACATCTTCGATTCGAAGGGTAATTTGTCGACGTCCAAGCACGTAAAGGATGTACTGGAAGTAGAAAACTTGCTTAGTCTTCTGCGTGAGCAGATCCGTCAGTATGGCGTGCAGCCTGGAAAAATGCTTGAAGCACCGAAGCCGCAGTTAGTGCGCCCGCTGTCGGAGACTAGCGATCTCCTTCTGCATTTCGCGACACGCGTTGAACCGGGAAATGGAACGTGGCCGGGAATAGCGGAAGAATTCGTTCGTCTCAACCGCCAGGATTGGCAGCAACTTGTGGGTCCGCCAGACGCAGAGCCTGGAAATGAATGGGAGCTACCGAAAGAACTCGCCGAATCGATTTTTACCCGTATCTACCCCCCCACCGGCGCTTATGATCCGGACGAGCACGTGTTTCACAAGAGTTCGCTCACAGCACGGGTCATAAGTGTCGAAGATGGGACGAGGATCGTGGCGCTTGGTGGAGAAATGAGCATGGACCATGGAATTCGTCCTCGTGACACGAGCCCCTCTCGCGTTAACGCGGTTGTTACGGGTTACCTGCGATATAAGAACGGGGCGTCGTCCCTTCCCCAAATTCGCCTGAGCACTTTTTCAGCCACTTATGGAGACGGTCGTTTCGATAACGTGATATATAGTGAAGATGTCACCACCCGTTAGGACGGTTTGCCAAGGATGCGGACTGCGCAAATCCAGTTACCATTCCCGTCTCGCACAGAACGCTGCAACGACAACGGTCATTACGAGTCCCAGGAAGAGCTTTGCAAATTGACGCGATTGGGGTGTCAGACAAACTGCCGAGAGACGGACATCTCCGCGCGGCGTCGTAAACTGAAATTCTTGCCCGGAAAATTCGAGTTGTACATCGAGACTGGCAATGCCGGATGGAATTTCGTCCGCCTTGAACTCTCCTAGCTCCATAACAGTATTATCGGGTCGAATTTCGTCAAAATCGTCAAAGGGATCATCGGAATCTGACTCTGCGCCGGACTGTGGCGTCGCGTCGGAAGGTGGCGCGAGAACTTCTTGGGCAGCAGGCCCGCTTGCCGACGCCCCCCCCCAACTCCACCAACCTCCGCCCATGCCACCCATGCCGCCCTGGCGCTGGGACCGTGCGCTGGAACGTTGTTCGTACAGATGATCTTCCGAATTCGATCGAGCACTCCCCAAGTCGTTTTTTGCGAGTTCTTGCGGCGCTTGATTCGGGCGGCTTTTTTTCAGTTGAAGCCTCAACTTATTGTTCGGCACTTCCGAGTCGGCTGGCGATGCGGGGTTACTTGGCGTTGCAGCTTGAGCCACTTCGTCGGACAATTCGCGTCCCGATTCGACGAAGTTGCCCTTGGCGGCGGTTATGGAATTGCTGATGGCCCCATTGCTTTGTTGTAAGTAGGCGTCGTTCAGACGTTTGCGATTCGATACTCGCCCTTGGAACATTTCGTCCTTGCCTGCCGGTACATCCTCCAGCAGTTCCCGAGCCCTGGCCAATTGAGATTGTAACTGTACCGACTCCGATTGTGATTGTGCTTGTGTGGTTAATTGATCCGTATCCAATTCATTTTGCGCCAACTGTTTAAGATTGTAAGCGAGGGTGCGTTCGGCCCGTCCTCGCACGTAGCGATCGCTGCTTTTCATGTCCATGATAGCTGACCCGATTTGTTGGGACTGGTACTCCAAGAGTTCCATGGTCAACTCGTTTTCGTGGCGGACGTTTCGCATCGGGCCGTCAAAACGCAACCACTGATGGCTTTGGGGAAGGTAGAGTCGAACTTGACTTGTTTCAGGAACAATATGGAGTGGTTGAACGAACGGAAATTCTATTCGGCGGTAGGATTCAAGATTCCGCAGTCGGCCACCATAGACAAGTTCGACCGCGTAGTCTTGGTCCCCTTCTGCCGTCTTCACGATTGGAATGCGGATCGTGTCGGTGCCTTGTAGCGGTTTGACGGGAGTTCCGGCGACTCGTGCTGCCCACAGAGTTGCTCCATTTGGCAATTGTATTTCCAAATATCTCTCGGTTCGATTCGACACGCGTTACGTTTGGATTCCGCGATAGTTGCCCTGTGGGTCCATTGCCAATTTGGCCTCTGCGAAGGCAATTCTGGCCGCCGTGGTGGTCACGGTGTCGCGTACCTGTCGTTCGATAGTGATTTGTGTTTGGCTGGGATCACCCGTGACGCGAAAGGCCTGCACGATTTGATCTCCCAGAGACGATTCCAAAGTTTTCCAGTCCCGATGCTGGCGAGTCAATGGTTCGAGTCCGACAACGTCTCGAACCGACACTTCGGTCCAGCCTGAGCTTTCCACGGCGACAAACTGGATGCCCGGGTCGACTCCTTCGGGACGGGGGATTGGCAGAGAGTGTCCGTTCGGGGACATGAGGCGATCCAATTCCACCAACACACGTAGTTCACCCAGGATTCGATCTTGAAATATCAAGCGCATGCGAAACCAACCTGGTACTTCGCTGGTACTAGCTGGCTCCTTGATGATGCGCTGAAGCATCGGCGCTCGAATCGTTGCGTCGCGCAGTGCCTCGGGCAACAGGAATCGCAATTCACGGACTCCAGCCCGATCGACGTGATAATCGAGCAGGATGGTCTCTTGAACGTTTTGGTCAGTGGCTTGCACGTTTGTAATGGTTTGCCATCGTATGCGTGGCTGTCGCTCCTGCACGAACAACTCCCCTTGATACTCGGGTCGGGTCATTTCGATTGCGAGTCGAGACGCCTCACGTTGATCACTTTGGAGCCAATCGCCCACTTGATCGAGAAGAATCGTCCGGCATCCCGCTAATTGCTCCGCTTGAACGTCGAATCCGGGATCGGCCTGCACGACGAGTATATGCGGTTGTTCGGCCACGTCCTCGACCTTGAGGTGTGGGATCATTACAGGCGCGTTGGCGATTCGTTCAGGTAAAGGTCCTCGCAAAATGATGTCGACGTCACCGAGGATTCCACGCGATAAGAACAAAGTAATGGTGGAAACATCGGCCGTCGGCACCTGGGACCAATGCAGAGCCTCGGGCCCAGCCACTTCTTCCAAGCGCCAGTCACGGGGGATGTTGAATCTTAATTCATGAAGAGCGCGACCTCGAACATTTACGTGAAAACGGGTTTCTAGTGAGCGTTCCGTTTCGCCCACGCGAAGCACCGATTGCAACTCGGCCCGCACCGACTGCGGCACGAGTGCGGACGCTAGGGTCAGCGTAAATTTGCCTTGAAATGAGAAGGTTTGAAAGGGGATCCATGGTAGTGGACTGTCGCTCAGGACGACCCCACCGTCACGGTCAGCACGTTGAACTCCACGGGAATCCTTGACGAGCAATTCGATGTGCGAACTCCGATGGATGGCTAGTGTTCCGGTATGTCGCTGCGTTCCGACGACATGGACGTCGGGCACCGAAAATTCACTGGCGGGAGTCACCGTAAGGTCTCGGAATAGTTCGAGTTCCACCTCCAACGAGTCATTGATAGGCGCGTTGAATTGATTACCCGCAAATCATCGGATAATTCGACCAATACAATTCCCGACTGCTGATTGACGTCATTGGCAATGACGTCAGGGATCTTGTACGATTCGGCGACTTCGGTCGTGTTTTGGAAATATTTGAGTTCCACCTCGAGAGTTTGTCGCGTACGAACTGGCTGAAAAAGTTGGACATCAATTAGCTGACGGTTGCCCGCGGGCGCGACGGTCCATTGGCGAACGTTCGCATCTTGCACGGTTACGATCTTAAACTCTGCCGGAATCGTGAAGGTCAAGTGATCGAATTCTGAGCGTTGAACATCGTAGTCCAGCCGCAGTCGAGTGGTCATGCCGTTGCGAGAAATTCGGGTACTTTGTTCGTGCCTAACGCGCACGAACGCTTCAAGGCCATGAGCACCTTCCTGCTTGGGCGTCCACGTGATAGTGACGGTCGGAGTGGCACCCACGTAGGCGAGAAGTCGTGTACTCGGATGATCGGTGGTCGCGACGCTTGGATCGGCGGGGATTTCCGTCGCGGCGACCATCGGTTGTAGCTGCAAATCGATTTGTGGCTGATCGATTTCGACCGACCAACGATTGATAGACGAAACGGGCGGCTGGAACTCGGCACTGTTCTTACCCGGCGTGGCCGCAACGCCGCGAGCGTATTCCATGACCAGCGTGCGTTGTGTTGGGTCCGTGTCGGATTGTTCGACGAGCAGTTCCCAGCCCTGTTCGTCCGCCACGAGTCGTGCCGGTTGTCCGTCGAGTTGTGCGGACAGTATGGAGACCTCTTTCAATCGCAAGGGAACGTGAATCCAACCCTTGGCTAGGAATTCGATCTGGAGTTCCGAACGTACTTGGATTGTCTGGTCATGGATCTTGGCCTGGTGTTCGGCACGATTCACAACGGCTTTGACGGGGGCGGCGGGAGGTTGTACGAGTGGGAGCTGAGCTTTTCGAGCGGCTTCCCACAGTTCTTGAAAACGTTCGTAGGGAATGAAAACCCCTCGTCCTTGCCTTTCAAATGTTTCACGCAGGTCATCAAACGGGATGTAGACCGTTTGTTCGCGAACCGCGTTGTCGGCCGGAGGCGGCACTGAATCGTCCGCGTTGCTCCGCGCCACCAGGAAAGAGTTGATTAAGAAAAGTGTGACGGGCAACGCAGTTGCAACCGTGGCTACACGCATTCCATCAACGACGGCTCGAGCTAACAACGAAGCTGGCCTCATCAGATTACGCTCCCTAGGTTTTTCATTGATCGAAAAACGCACTTACCATGGTACGGGCAGGGATGAGTTATTCCCTGATGTCTGCTCAATTGTGACGTTTAGATGGTGGTTCGGCTCAATGGATCCAGTCTCCGTCCCCGAGAACCTGTTCCAAATGTTAAGTTTACGCGGTTTCCAGCGATTGGATCGTCGAAATCTTTTCGCCCGTCCCAAGGTGGCACGTTCTAGAGACGCATTGGGACGTCTCTGGGTTCCCGAAATGCGGAAAAATACGGAGAAACCTGACAGCCCCAGGGTCGGGCTACCGCGTAGGGTTCGTACACAGCTCGATCAGGTATCCGTCGGGATCGTGCACGTAGACCTGCTGGCCACCATCGGGACGTTGTCTTGGCCCGGCGACGATTGCCAATCCCGCTTCGCGAAGTGCCTGGGCGGCTGCCTCGACGTCGTCGACCAAGAATGCGATGTGGTGACCGCGTGTCGGATGTGTACCGGAATTCGAGGGTGCTCCCGGCGCACCAGCCTCCGCGCCAGCAACGTTGATATGGATGAGTGTTTTTCCCGCCCGGAACCAATCGCCAGGAAAGTCAAACTCGGGCCTTGCTACTCGTTGCATTCCCAAGATATCGACGTAAAAGTGACGCGTGCGGGCCAAGTCTTGACTGACCAAAGTGACGTGGTCCAGTGAGTGGACAGTAAGTGTCATTGGGAAAACCTAAATTGGGCTAACGTGCATTCACTTTCGCTGAGTTGCCGACGTGAGGAAATGGGCTGGCACGGGAGGTATGGTGAAGTCCCTGCAACTGAACCATACGTTGGTAGAGTCCGTTGGCGGCCAATAGCTCGTCGTGGGTTCCGACCGATTGTATTGTGCCATCGTCAAGCACAACAATACGATGGGCTAAACCTAACGTGCTGATGCGGTGCGCAATAACGATGCAGGTGCGACCTGCCATGAGCCTCACCAGCGCCTGATGGATCATTTGCTCGCTTTCGCTATCCAAGTTGGACGTGGCCTCGTCCAGAATCAGGATCCGGGGATCGGCTACCAGCGCTCGGGCGATGGCCAATCGCTGACGTTGGCCTCCGCTGAGCTTGACGCCCCTTTCTCCGATTTTCGTCTCGTATCCTTGCGGAAGGGCTTGAATGAATTCTTCAGCGTACGCAGCTTGTGCGGCTGCGACGATGGCCTGGGAGCCAGCATGTCGTGCGCCGTAACCAATATTCTCAGCGATGGTTCCATCGAACAGAAACACATCTTGTTCGACAATTCCGAGGAGTTGTCGGTAATCGGCTAAATGGATGTCCCGCAGGTTCTCTCCGTCGAGCAGGACTTGACCCTGTGTGGGCTCATAAAACCGCGCCACGAGATTGCAGAGAGTTGTTTTTCCAGCTCCGCTCCGACCGACAAGTGCGATCGTTTCGCCGGCGGAAATATGGAGGTTTACCTCCTGCAATACATCTTGTGCGCCACGAGGGTAGCGGAATCCGACATCTTGCAACTCCATTTCGCCCCGCACGTCCGCACGCGATAGTCGCCGCGTGACGCCGAGGGTGGCGAATTCTTGCGGTTCGTGCAAGAGGTCCAAGATGCGTTCGAGACCCGCCAGGCTGTTTTGGAACGTGGTAACACTCGTCACGAGCGTGGCCAGTGGTTCCAGGAACATGGCCAAGTAGAACAAGAACATCGTCAGATCGCCCAAGGTCATCGAACCTTGGAGGATGCGATATCCACCGTAGAGCAGAATACAGGTCGAGGCGAGCGGGACAATCGATTCCCAGAGGAACTCCACAGTGCGGGACCACCACCATGCGAACAACTGTTGACGAATCAGAAGATTGTTGCTGCGAACATATCGACCAGCCTCGGTTCGTTCGCGTGAAAAACCTCGCACAATGCGGATCCCTGAAAACGCCTCCGTGGCGTACCCGTCGATTTCTTGGCGTTGGATGCGTACGTCGCGCCAAAGCGGTCGGATGCGCTGGATCCATGTGCGGTGTGTTAGGTAGACCAAAGGGACCATGAGGAGTCCGCCGAGCATCAACCGCCAATCCACAACGACCAAAATGCAGAGACTACCGACAAATTGCACAATGGCTCGCCAAGGGTTATAGAGCAGGCTAAAGACGAGTTCCGCGGCACCACCGGCATCTTCGCGTAAAAGGCTCGGAGCACCGCCACTCTTGAGCTCATGGACGCGGAACATTGGCAAGCGGATCGCGTGCTCGAAGACGCGCCGACGCAGTTCCGTTTGCAATTGGTTGACCGTCTTGGTAGCCAGCCATCGTCCCCAGAGATGAATGAGCGACGCGACGATCGACGTTAACGCCACGGAAATCGCAATTGTTACCAACTGCCAATTGGCGGTTTCGGGCCACGGTAGCCAACTGGGCACTGACAATTTCCGGCCTGGCAGTACGTAGTCAACTGCCAGCTTGACGGACGCGGGCGGGACAAGCTTCAAGACGGTAGCCACCGTCAACGTGCCGAGGGCGATCGCTATATCGCGGTAGTGTCCGCTGAGCATTCCACAGAATGCAACGAGTAACTGCCAGAAGCTTCGATGTTGCGGACGAGGGTGCCGTTGGGGAGTTCCGCCAACAGGATGTTGAGCGGATTCGTGGTCGCCGTCCGGAGTTGTAGGGTGGGAGCTGATCCGTGCCAGGTACTCGAGAAATCGTTGGCGACTCGTGGATGGCACGCAATACTCCCCGGCAGTGATGAGACTCTGTTTAGACTACAGATGCGGGGGGCGTCTGTTAAGGCAGCCGGTTGGAAAAACTTCCTACGGTGCAGTCAGCTACGGGCAACGCCGTAGCTGATTTATTTTGCAAAAAAACTGGGGTTTGGTTGAAATTGCAACAACGACACCGGAGCATTCCAATAGCCTGGAGGGCGAAATATCCCTGCCGGTGGCTTACGCCCAATGCCACCTACTTTGGCATTTTCTTGAAACAATCCTTATTTTGGCACGAGATTTGCGCATTTCA
>JAQCHP010000144.1 GCA_027619595.1 Planctomycetota bacterium | reverse complement strand
TGAGTCGAAAGGCACATGACTTTCGCCCCGTTGGGGCTTTGATGCGCGGAGGTTTCGGTTTCCAGGGGCGTGAGCTCCTGGAATGATTTCAAAGCTGGCTCAGGGGCCCGTAAATCTCTGGTCGACGAAATCGGTACAGGTACTCAGGTTCTGCTCGCGCTTGTCGCAGTGATTCAGCGTGAAATTCCGTGACTGTCAGTTGAACTGGCGTGCTCAGCGTCTCAATGGGTGAGAGGATCTCCCCGCGCGGGCCGATCGCGAGCGTCCCACCAGGAAAGGTCTGCTCGACCCCTAGGCAGGTGACGTGGCCCGCATAATTGCACGCCAGTCCGAACACTCCATTTTCCTGGCAGCGGCATTGCAAGGCTGGTTGCGCCCATTGTTGCCAGGCCTCGATCGTGCCAGGGCTCGGGTCCGCAGCAAAGGGAAACAATACAATTTCAGTGTTCTGCAACGCCAGCAGACGTGTCGATTCGGGAAGCAACGCGTCGAAGCAGATATTGACGCCCACTCGGCCTAAGGTTGTGTCGACGACCTCAGGTGCCGTTCCCGGTTGATAGAACGGCATCTCGAACATCGGCACGTGGAGCTTCCGAAATCGAGCGAGGATACCGTCAGCGCCGATCAAAACGTGCGTATTAAAAAGACGATTGCCATCATCTTCAAGTAGCCCGGTGGCAACCACAAGGTCGCATTCATGCGCTAGACGGGCGAGGTCCTGGATGGCAGGGTGCGACAAGGGGAGGGCATTGTTTCGCGCCAACCGCAGGGCATCCCGTAACCATTGGTTGTGGTCACCCACGGGATGATTCGGAATGAACCCCGTGAGGGATAGTTCTGGTAACAACAACAACGAGGCTTTGCGGTTGGCCGCTTGTCGAGCGGCGTCACGTATCTTCATCAGATTGCCGTCGAGATCATCGGGTTGTGCTTCGATGCAAGCGGCTGCGATGCGAATTGTTTCTAGCATGTGTGGTTTTTCTTGATGGTCTTTGATCGAACCTAGATTCCGTACGATTCGCCGTGTTGATTCGTTGCGATGAATTTCTTTGATCCCCAATTACCCATCGCCGTACGGCAATGGCCGCGGGAAAGTTCCGCTCGCTTCAAATCAATTGTCACTTCGGCAGAATCAATACTTTGAGGCGGCCGGGTAATATTCGTCAGGTTCGTATTTGAATCGACGAAGAGGAAGTAAGGCGTTCAGGCTTGGATTGCCGTTCAGTGTCGCCTTTATCAGTGTCGCTTTTATCGGTGTCGCCTTCATTCATGTCGCTTTCATTGGTCGATAGAATTCCGCGGACACGCTGGGACGCGATGCGACTTAGGATGAGCGGCAGGACGGCCATCGAGGCAACTAAGGAGGTCGCCATGCCAAGCGTAAGGACCAGGCCCAGACTTCGCAGCCCCTGATGTCGTGCCAGCAGGAGGCTACCGAAACTGGCGATGGTGGTGAGTGAGGTCAGTAGGACGGCAGCTCCCGTCGAACGGTCGAGACGGTACCTCCCTGTCTGTCCGCGGAAGTTGTGGACCAAATGGACGCCATCATCGACCCCCATACCAAATAGTAACGGCAAGACGATCATATTGGCCGGATTGAGGGGAATATTGAACCAACCCATGACCCCCAACAGTAACGATAGCCCGATAACAACGGGAAGCATAGCGAGGCAGGTTTCACGCGCGTTGCGAAAATCAAGGAAAATTGTGATGAAAACCACCAAGACGGAATACCCGGCGGCCCACAGATAGCTGTCACGCATTTGGTGCGAAGCGTAGTAGGTTTGGATCGGCTGACCGGTTACCGCCGGGTCGATCTGTTCGACTTCTTCAACAAAATCGCGGAGTGCGTCCATATCCCAGACGCTTCCACGTGCATAGATCTTCAATAAGTGCGTACCATTTTTTCCTATGAAACGTTGAAGAAGTTCGTCGGGTAAATCGGACCATGTGGGAGGTTCGGAATTCGCGAGTTCACGTAGTGCGGTCAGTTGTTGGACTTGCTGCGTCATACGCTGTTGCTGGTACGAAGTAATGCGCTGATAGTAGTCTGCATTGGAAATTCCTTGCAACGCGATCTGAACTCGTTGAAGGGAATCGATCCAAGCGACCGTTGGCATGTTTTGTCGGGTTGCCGTGGCGAATTGATGCAGCGATGTGACCAGCGTTTCACGCGGTGTCACTGCCAATTGCGGAATCTCGGTCGGCAGTTGGGCCAGTTGATCGTGGATCCACCGTACGCGTTGTTGCTGGGAAGCGGAAGTGACTGGGTGAAGTGAAACAACCTCTTCACACCGTTGGACCGTCTTGAGATTCATAAACGCCTGTTTGCGTGATTCAATCTCCTGCGGATCGTGACTCAGGGAGATGGCATACCACGCGCTCTCCTCGTTGTCTTGAACAAGCTTGCGCTCCCACTCCACGCTCTCCACTCCATCTGCCTGCAAGTTCAGCAAGTTATGGTCGTACCACAAGTGTGAGATCCCGAGAGTCAGTCCGATGCAAGTCACCGTCAATAGAACAACGACGGTACGAGGATGTCGCAGGAGTGAATTCGAGATTTGTTCCGCGGGGATCAGATGAATAACCCGCCGCTCCGTCTGCCGGTCGACGAGTACAAGAAGTGCGGGAAGTACTGTCAATTGTGCAATCAGGCAAGCGATGATTCCTTGGGCTGCGACGACACCAAGTTCCGCGACGCCAATGAAATCGGTGAAATAGGCCGTGCCGAAGGCAAGTGCCGTGGTAACTCCGCCCGTAATAATGGCCGTGCCCGAGGCCCGAATCGTCTGTTCGGCTGATGCTGCTGATGGAAGTCCCGTTTGCCTCAACTGACCGTATTTGGCCAAGAAATGTATGCCGAAATCAATTCCTAGTCCGATGAGTATGACGTTGAACGAAACACTCAGAATGTTGAGATGCCCCACAAAGAGCGTGACGCCCGCGAACGACCAAGCGGTAGCAACAAGAATTGCCAACATGGATAGGAGCGGCAGGCTTAGGGTACCGAAACCGATGACAAAAACAAACGCGACAGCGACCAGACTTACGATCGTCGTAATCGTCATGTCGCTTTGGCTTGTCAACATTTCGTCGAGTTCCATGACAGGCAATCCCGTCAAGCCGAAAGTGACATCTGGGAAACTTGTTCGCATGTCGCGTTGGATCGCTTGCAACCGTTCAATCGAATTCCTGCCACGCGTGAATTCGCCCGACTGGATATTACCCAATCGGACTAGAATGTATCCATGATTGCCGTCTGTGCTCTCAAGGTAGCGAACTCCAAGTCGATCAAATTCGCGCAGCCAATTCCCGTCGCCAATCCCAATGCCGGTCGTGTCGGACCCTTCCAAATGGGCCGCCAAGGCATTTAGTTCGAGTTCGATGGTCGGACCCAAGTTCGGCAGGTTGGGGTTATCGTTGCCTAACGGTGCGGCGGCGAGCGGCTGTTCGGACTTCGCGTCGGTCGTAGGCGGTAATCGTTGTATTTCGGACTGATTCACTTTCGACGCATGAGCCGATGGTGCGACTGGGGAATTGGATGCATTCGGATCGGTAGACACCCACGGAGGATGAGCTTCCACCCACGTCTGCCACATGCCAATCTGAGCAACCAGCTGTTGACGGCTCCAGTCGTGCCGCAAGATCCCGTTGCTATGCGTGACCCAGGTCTCTAACAGAGCGAGTTTGCTGTCATCGACGAAATAGAGCCCCTTCGATCGCAGGTTCGACAGATCAACGCGGTAGAAGAAGTCCCGGTAGAGATGTGATTCACTTCGTAGCCGTCTGGCCAACGCGTCGACCGCCTTGAGACGTCGATCGGGGGATGCGGCTTGAACCACAAGAATGACATCATCTTCATGTTGGAATTCGGCCAGATATTCGATCCAGCGCCGATTGAATTCGCTGCGAGGATTCAATAGATCCAGGCGACTCGTGCGAAACTCCAGATGATTCATCGAGTAAATCACCGAGACGACCGCTGTAATCAACGCCAATCCGAGAATGGTTCGAGGCCGTCGGACGACGATCCGAATCATTAACTGTAAGGGCCGCATCAAGCGCGAGTGTGGCTCCGCCTGTATGTCGTGCTCACGCTGCGGCATGGCTCACCCGAACCAACGCAGCCAGAGTTTCGCGTGCTTTGCCGGTGTCGATGGACTGTTGCGCGGCGGCCGCACAATCGGACAAAGGCCTATTCGGATTAACGGCCCAGAGCGCGGCTGCTGAGTTCAAGACAACCGCATCGCGGGCTGGGCCCCTCTCGCCGCTTAAGACTCTTGTGATGACGGCGCAGCTAGACTCTGGGCCATCGACCTGTAGCGACGCAATCGGCGCCGTGGACACGCCGAAATCGGCTGGCGTCCACTCTTCTTCCGATATCTCTCCACGGTGTACGATGGTAACCGCGGTTGGTCCGGAAAGGCTGATTTCATCTAGGCCGTCGGCGCCATGGACTAACAGGCAGCGTTGCGAACCTAACATGGCGACCGCTTGCGCCAGGCGCGGTCGTAATGCGTCGCGGCCCACCCCAATTACCTGAAAGGGTGCGTGGGCGGGATTACAGAGGGGGCCCAAGAGGTTAAAGATCGTCGGCACACCAAGTTTCTTGCGGACCGGTCCCACTTGCTTCATCGATTGATGTAAAAGGGGGGCAAAGCAAAAGCAGATTTGTACTCGATCGAGGCAAGCTTCGACCTGCTTGACCGTTGCATCTACATTCACTCCCAAACGCTCCAGGACATCCGCCGAACCCGACTTGCTGGTAATGGCTCGATTTCCGTGTTTCGCCACCGGGACCCCGGCACCTGCCGTGACAATCGCTGCCGCCGTGCTGATATTGAAGGTTTGCAATCCATCGCCGCCCGTGCCACAGGTATCGACGAAGTTGGTCCAGGGGGATCGAATGCGAGTCATTTGCTGCCGAATCGCTGCTGCCGCGCCGGCGATTTCTTCGGGCGTTTCCCCCTTCGATCGGAGCGCCATCAGCAGAACCCCGATTTGCGACTCGGACCATTCCCCACGCATGATCGACCCTACGGCGGATGCCATTTCGTCCATCGTGATGTTCTCGCCGGCGGACACCCGGCCCAATAGTTCGTCCATCTCAACCTGCATGCTTGCCTCTTCTAGTGTCTAACGTCGGATCAATTTACGGCATGGTCAAATTGTAGGGGAGCCCCATCAAAAAACCTACCTCGGTCTAGTCTGCTTGATTCTTCGATGCCATGACATCATGATGACACCCATGGCACGGAAACTCCTGATTGACTGTGATCCTGGTATCGACGATGCGTTGGCGATCACGATCGCTCTGTTCGCACCCGACGTCGACGTGGTGGCAATTACCGCGACTGAGGGGAATGTAGCTGCCGCTCAGGCAAGCTGCAACGTCCAAAGTATTGTGGAACAGCTCGATCCACCGCGCTATCCCCGGTTGGGCATGGCGAGAGGGGGGGATGCACCGCTCACCGTGGACGCTCGACGAATTCACGGAGAGGACGGCCTGGGAAATACCGGTTTCGTGGTTTCGAGACTGCATCATGGGCACCCGTCGGAAAAAATCATCACCGACCTGATCCGCGAAGAAAAAGAAAATCTAACGATCCTGACGCTTGGTCCGCTGACGAATATTGCGCGAGTCTTCGGCGCGGATCCATCACTTGCATCGAGTGTCGGACGTTTGGTCATGATGGGAGGGAGCATTCAGGCCGGTGGAAACGTCACCCCTGCCGCCGAGTTTAATATGCATTGTGATCCGGTCTCTGCCGCAGCTGTCTTTCGATCCCCCAGTACCAAGATCCTCGTCCCTTTGGATGTTACGCAACAATGCGCGGAGGGACTGAGTTTCATCGATGAACTCCCGCCAGATACTACCCGCGCCGGGCGGTTTCTGCGATGCATTGTTCCATTCCTGTTTCGGTCCGTCCGGCAGCACCTTGGTTTGGAGGTGGTCTACTTGCATGACGTCCTCGCCCTGCTTGTGGCACTGTATCCCGAACGTTTCGAGACCTCTGAAGTCGCCGGTGATGTCGAATTGGAAGGGAACCTTTGCCGTGGGGCCACCGTTTTCGACCGACGCCCGCGCCCCGATTGGCGAACCAATATGGAAGCGGTCGTCCGTCTCGACGGGCCCTGGGTCCGTAGTAAATTGCGTGACCTGATCGATCTAGCAGGGCAGCGGTCCGGCCATTAGTCTCGCCAACTTTCTATCACAGGCGAGCCTTAATTTACTAGAGAAATTCGTAAGTGTTTAAACTGCATGTACTTACGTAGATCGTTCCAATCTTGACGCAAAGAGCTATCTCGATATAATGCGGGCAGTTGGCAAGCTCGGTAATTCGGGAAGAAGTTGTCGAGCTTGTTGGCTTTGGCGTATACCGCAATCTGCGGGCATCACGCAATTTTGTCCGACGAGGAAGTTGGGGGTCAGTTTGCCGACGGAACAGGGAAGTCGCGACGCGACCAAACTGCCTCTGTCTAAGGAAGGGTAACCATGAAGACGGTCTTCACGACGGGCGAGGCGGCTAAGATTTGTAAAGTCAGCCAGCAGACAATTATTCGATGTTTTGATTCGGGCCAATTAAAAGGATTTCGCGTTCCCGGCAGCCGGTTTCGTCGGATCCCCCGTGAGCAACTATTTCACTTCATGAAGGTGAACGGAATCCCCACGGATGCACTGGAAAGCGGTAAACGCAAGGTGTTGCTGGTGGATGATGAGGAGGATTTGATCGAGGTGCTGCAGGATGCTTTTGTGCGGGACGGACGGTTCGAGGTCCGCACGGCAAATAACGGCTTCGATGCCGGTATGCTGGTCAAGGATTTCATGCCAGAGCTGGTTGTATTGGATGTCATGTTGCCGGACATCAACGGGCGCGAGGTATGCACTCGAGTCCGCAGTGACAGCAACATGGATGAAGTGAAAATCATTTGCATTTCGGGTATGGTCGAAGCCGACCGGATTGCAGACCTGATGGAAGCTGGAGCCAACGAGTTCATTCAGAAGCCGTTCGATGCGGAAAAACTGCTTGAGCGGGCATGTTTGCTTCTCGCCATGGACTTTGCTCCTGTTCGGAGTTCCTAGCAACAACCGAAATGAAATCGAGTCAGATCGACGAAAGCTGCCCCGTGCGTGGAATTCCATGAGATCGGGGTGGCGTGATGCTATTTGCCGTATCCGGTGCTTAAATTGTCCGGTGGCCTGAGAAGATCGAACAGGCGCCATGCTGCGACTCCCTCAAATGTTGTGGATGCCCTCCGGCTTGCGTCCCTGCATCACCATGAAAGGGGGCGTCGAGTTGGCTTATGGCTTGGCGGCGCCGACGCCCGAGCTACAACGTGCAAGTTTTGTTCGTTTGTTGCAGCGTGAGCCAGGTTTTAGTCTCTGGTGCATCCTCTTAGCATTCTTTCGGCAACAATCGACGCCGCGCGACGTTTTCGAAGTTTGGTCCTGGCTAAGGCCGCAGTTGGGCGAACTCTTGCGCAGTCCACTCGAACCGTTAGACCGGCACGAGGACCACGACCGCAACCTGGCGGAGCTTGAGACTGCTGTCCGGGCTGCGGAAGCCAGCTGGCAAAAAAACGTCCGGAGATCTCCGGCCGTAGCACACACCGAATATTTCGAGGAACTCGTCGCACGCGGTTGGCGCTGGTTGGCATTTCGACCGAATGACAAGCGCTGGCAGTTTGTGCCTGGTTGGCTGAGCGAAAGATGGAATTCCGAAATGCATCGTGCGACGGATTCGGCGAGCCAATCCCAGCGGGACGTCCAACCTCGAGCGGCACCGTCAACCCCAGCGGATACGGGCCGAGACAGCGCGATGTATGCCTCGATCATATTCGCTTTGGCACAAAATTGGGACGTTCGTATGTCGTTTGCTGAGGCGCTGGAAACTCGAAAAATTTCCGCGGTGCATGAATTCGCCTACGGCGCGGGGCACGAATTAAACAATCCGTTTGCCATTATTTCTGCGCGTGCCCAAGCGTTAATGGCTGAAGAATTATCTCCCGATCGCAGCCGAGCTTTGGCGAATATTGTCACACAGTCGCAACGCGGCCACAGCATGATTGCCGATCTGATGGCGTATGCCAAACCTCCTGAGCCTCGATTCGAGTCGTTAGGTTTGGCCGAGGTTGTGGCATCGGTTACGTTGCAATTTCGGCAGCAACTGGTTCACAAAAATATATCCGTTGAGACATCTCTCGCAAGCACGCCGCCGATCCGAGCCGACCGCACGCAGATGGAACTGCTCGTTTGGTCGGTTTTGAAAAATGCGGAAGCTGTCGTAGCTTCGCCAGGATGGATTGGGGTCTGTCTGGAGCACTTAGATTGCCCGTTGCGTGACGAACCTCGGGGCGCAGGCTGGCTGCGGCTGGCGATTGAAGACGATGGTCCAGGGCTCGAGCCAAGGTCTAGAGAACACCTCTTCGATCCCTTTTATTCCGGACGGGAGGCTGGGCGAGGACTTGGATTCGGCATGTGCAAGGTATGGCGAGTTGTCAATCAGCATTTTGGCCGGATACGTGCGGAAGCCTCGCCACGTGGTGGATGTCGTTTGGTGATCGAGTTACCGCTTGAATTGAAATGAAATACCGTGTTAGTCTGGGTTGTTGAGTCACTCGATCGCATTCTATTCAGGGTTTTGCTACAAATATCGTGAAAGTTGGCCTCTTCATCCCCTGCTACATTGACCAGCTGTATCCCCAGGTAGGGATGGCCACGGTGAAGGTCTTGGAATCGCAAGGGATCGTCGTCGAAGTCCCCGCAAACCAAACCTGTTGTGGGCAGCCGATGGCCAATACCGGCTGTACTGATCAAGCTCACCCACTTGCCGTCGCCTGGGTCCGCGTCTTTCGGCAATGCGAATATGTCGTCTGTCCTTCGGGAAGTTGCGTAGCCATGATTCGCCACCACTACCACGACTACGTGGGGACGAACCCTGATTTTATTCGTTTGAAGGAGCGAACGTTCGAGCTGTGCGAATTCCTTACCGACGTACTACGAATTAAAAGTTGGTCGGGCAGCTTCCCCTACCGTGTTGGATTGCATCAAAGCTGTCATGGACTTCGCGAATTGCGCATGGGAAGTTGCAGTGAACGTCGGGAAGAGACCTTCAGTAAACCAGGCCAGCTTTTGTCGGGTTTGCAAGGGATCAACCTGGTTTCGCTCAGCCGTCCCGACGAGTGTTGTGGCTTTGGCGGTACCTTCGCCGTGAATGAAGAATCGGTGTCGTGCTTAATGGGATTGGACCGCATTGCCGACCATGATCAGGCCGGCACGCAAGTGCTTACCGCGGCGGATATGTCGTGCCTGATGCACCTGGATGGCCTCCTCCGACGCCGGGCGAATCCTATTCGCGTGATGCATATTGCGGAGATTCTCGCAGGTCATGCGGTGCCGCAATGAGCGAATCAACAATTCCCGTTTTGCCGATGGTAAGTCATGCAGACCTGGCGCGAGAATTTGTTGGGAATGAAAATCGTGCCCATTGGCACGATCAAGCCCTTTGGTTTGTCCGGTCGAAGCGAGATCGTATGATGCAGCTACTCCCCGAATGGGAGGATTTGCGGCGTCACGCAGCACAGATCAAAGCTCATACATTGTCCCGTTTGCCGGACTATCTGGAGCAATTCGAGCTACAGGCGAATCGGCTCGGGGCACACGTGCATTGGGCCAGTGACGCAGTGGAACACAATCAAATTGTGGCCAAAATCCTAAATCAGCACGGTGCGAAGCGTGTCGTCAAAAGCAAGTCGATGTTAACGGAAGAGTGTCATCTTAATCCCTATTTAGAGAAATTGGGTATCGAAGTCGTCGATACGGACCTTGGCGAATGGATTGTTCAGTTGCGGGGTGAGCCGCCCAGCCATATCGTACTGCCGGCGATTCACATCAAAAAAGAAGAGGTGGGCGAACTGTTCCATGAACGTCTAGGTTCATCGCTGGGAGCAACCGACCCAGTGTACCTAACGAACGTGGCGAGGAATCATTTACGTGATGATTTCTTACGGGCGGATGCCGGTATTACTGGTGTCAATTTCGCCATCGCCGAAACGGGCGGATTCGTCGTTTGTACGAATGAAGGCAACGCCGATTTGGGAGTGTCCCTTCCAAGACTCCATATCGCGTGTATGGGTATCGAGAAGTTGATCCCTCGGGCACAGGATCTGGCTGTATTCCTGCGTCTTTTGGCTCGATCGGCTACCGGACAGCCGATTACGACTTATTCGTCCCATTTTCATGGGCCGCGTCCCGGTGGCGAACTGCATATCGTGCTCGTGGACAATGGACGGAGCGAACTGCGGCAAAATGAAAAATATCGCGCGGCGCTGCAGTGCATTCGTTGTGGAGCGTGTATGAACACCTGTCCGGTTTACCGCCGTAGTGGTGGGCATAGCTACAGTACGGCAGTGCCCGGCCCGATTGGGTCGGTGTTGGCTCCTGCCAAGGATCCGCACCGCTATTCCAGCTTGCCACATGCTTGCACTCTTTGCGGCTCGTGTACGGATGTGTGCCCAGTCCGCATCCCGCTGCACCATCAACTCCTAGCGCTGCGCGGTGATCTGGCGAAAAACGGGCATTTAGCTTGGACGAAACGGATTTCCATGCGTCTGGCGAGTTTCGTGTTTCAAAGACCGTGGTTGTATCGTTTCGGTGCTGCCTGCGCGCGGCATGTGGGAAGATGGACGCCACGATTTCTCGTCTACGGTCCTTGGAACAAGTGGGGAAAACAACGTGAAATCCCCCCGCTCCCCCCACAAAGTTTTCAGCAACTCTATCAGATTCATAAACTTAACGATGTCGAGTCGAATCGTCCCTCAGCGGGAGATGTTCCGTGAATGTTCCGATCGCATCGAAAAGCCGTGATTCGATCTTGCGTCGCCTGCGGGATTGCCGGTTATCGTCCGTTGACTTGCCCAACGACCGAATTGAGGCAATTCAATTTGAAGATCCCGTTCGACAGTTTCGCCAAGTCGTCGAATCGGTCGGGGGGAAAGTTGTCGAAGCAGATGCGGGGCAGACTTGGCAAGATGCGGTTGCACAGTTGAGCGTCGTGGCGGACCACCAGAGAATCTGTTCGTCGCATCCGGGACTGTCGCAAGCGAATATCGAGGTAAACCAAGTCGAAAATCCGCACGCCCTGCATGACTTGGACGTCCTCGTGGCCGTCGGCGAATTCGGCGTGGCGGAAAACGGGGCGATTTGGGTGACTGACCGAGAGTTTCAGCCACGAGTGGCTTACTTCATTTGCCAACATTTAGTACTGGTCCTCAATCGTTGCCAAGTGGTGCACAATCTCCACGAGGCATATTCGCGGCTCACTTGGGGCGCTAGC
>JAQCHP010000143.1 GCA_027619595.1 Planctomycetota bacterium | reverse complement strand
CATTTGAGCCTGCAAAATGCAGGCTCAAATCGTAAATCACTTGCTGAAATCCGGTTCAAGTTCGGACTAACCATCAAACCAACCACAGCAAAGTCGCAATGTACCGCAAGTCGGCTTATATTTCCAACGCAATTTTTGTAACTCGAAAAAAAAATATTGCAACCTGACGATCCATATTCAGAATCCTCAGGAACCGCCTGTGTCACCTCAGAGAACGTGTGACCTAAGCGAACGTGTCAAAGTACTCACGTCGGAACCAATCCCCGCAGCGTACGTAGGTTTCGCTGATCCCACGACTCCGCGTCGTCGGCGGGCCCCTTGGGGGTCTCCAAGTACATGGGAATATCGAAAAAGCGTTCGTCGTGCAGTAGCCAACGAAATGCTTCCAGGCCCAAGAGTCCCTCGCCAATATGTGCGTGACGATCGACCCGCGACCCGAGCCCTTTCTGGCTATCATTGAGGTGAAATGCCTTGATTTGCCCCAAGCCGACCGTCACGTCAAATTGCTGTAAAGTCGATGCAAAACCATCGGCTTCATGAAGCGGGTACCCAGCTGCGAAAACATGACACGTGTCGAAACACACGCCGAACTTCTCTGGGGCGTCGAGACCGTTGAGAATTGTCGCTAAATGCTCAAATTGCCAGCCCAGACATGTCCCCTGTCCGGCGGTCGTTTCGAGGAGCGTCTGGGCACTTTCCGGCGGCAATTGTTGGCAAACTTCATTCAGGGCTTGCACGATACGTCTTAAGCCATCGTGTTCGGAACCGTCGATGTAGGCGCCCGGATGCAGAACCACGTAGGGAATCCCCAATTGCGTGGCACGTTGCAGTTCAATCGACATGGCGTCAATTGACTTTTTCCAAAGTTCGACGTTGGGCGAGGCAAGATTCAGTAAGTACGAACTGTGGGAAATAGTATGACGAATACCCGTCTTTGCGAGTTCGTCTTTGAAACATTGCACGTCGGTCGCAGTAATCTCCTTGCCCCGCCACTGGTTGTTGTTCTTCGTGAAGAGCTGGACACAGTCGCACTGACACTCCGCGGCGTGCCGCACGGCGTGAAAGTATCCACCTGCAATTGACATGTGGGCTCCCAAAATGGCCACGTAAGTCCCCCAGTTTGTCCCGGTAAATAAAAATTGCAAAGTTCAAACCACCTGAACCCCGCGCCGTCAGCACCAATTTGGCGTCTAAGCACGTTCAATGCAAGGGTCACAGCAACGATTTGCGATCGATTCGAGGCCGTCCGAGCGTCTCACAATTGATCGTTTTTCTTGTCGGTGCGTCTTTCTTATTGAGCAAGATTACCGTAAACTAAGAGAAATCTACTTTGCTACGGACGGCTATTTGGCAAGACGACTTGCCTTTCGTCTGGCCTGCATGGAACTGCTGTAAGTTACAAGAGGAGCGACCCGCGGTGTTCGTACTCCAATTTGTCGTAGCCCTATTGATCGCCGTTTGCTTGGTGGCAGCCGTGCAGAGCTGGAAAAATACGCGCCGGCAATGGAAGTTACGCGAAGCGCGGCAGCAGTTCCAGCGGCGACGAGAATGGTTAGAGGCTGACTTCCTGAAGATCGCGCAGGGGAGTGGTAAGCCGCGGGGCTTGGTCTGGGAGGATCTTGAGTTTCACGACGACGTGGCATTTGCTCGAGACAAGTCGACAAACCAGCTTCGGGCGCTCGTCGCGATCACAATTCGGTTTTCGGCCGTGGAGGGGGGAGCCATGGAAGAAGTAGAGGCCGTAGGCAACCTCAAAGCAGCCACCGCGGTCTTCACGTACGACGGCCGAGTCTGGCGAGCAGAAGGACGGACCGTCTTTAACCTGAATCCGGCCGAAACGATCCAGCACTACCGCGGAACCCTTGAGGTTCTGGACTGATACAGATCACGGAAACCGACCTCAGTCTTGCAGCAGCTTACGCAGTACCGTTTGCAAGATACCGCCGTTCTTGTAATAGTCCGATTCGACAGGCGTGTCGATGCGAGCCGTGGTGACAAACTCGGTCACGGGGGCTTGGCTACGAGTTACCCGCACGCGAACGCCTTGCCGCGGCTGAATTTCGCCTTCTACTAAGACGTCAATCTGCTCGTCTCCCGTTAGTCCAAGCGTCGACCAAGTCGTACCTGCTTCGAACTCCAACGGCAGCACGCCCATACCCACCAGATTACTGCGGTGGATTCGCTCGAAGCTGGTGGCAATCACTGCGCGAACGCCGAGCAAGAACGTTCCTTTGGCCGCCCAATCGCGACTACTGCCGGTGCCATATTCAGAGCCCGCGAACAAGACCAGCGGAACGTTTTCGCTGCGATACCGAACGGCGGCATCATAAATCGAAAGCTGTTCTCCGCTCGGTACATGCCTCGTCCAACCCCCTTCCACTCCGGGGACCATCTGATTGCGGATCCGAATATTCGCAAACGTTCCACGTAGCATGACGCGGTCGTTGCCGCGACGAGCTCCGTAGCTATTAAAATCACGGGGATCGACCCCCTGTTCGATGAGATACCGGCCAGCGGGTCCATCTTTGGCGATGGAACCGGCCGGCGAAATGTGATCCGTCGTAACCGAGTCGCCCAACAGCGCCAAGATTCGGGCGCCCGCGATCGGCTTGACCGGCGCAGGCTGCGCCGTCAGTCCCACCAAAAACGGTGGTTCCTGAATGTAGGTGCTCTTCTTGTCCCATTGATACAGATCATCTTCGGTAACGGGAATTGCATTCCACTGTTCATTGTCAACGAATGCTGTGCGGTAACGTTCTTCAAACATGGCAGGTCCCAACGCCTGGGCGAGCGCGTGCTGAACCTCGTCCTGCGACGGCCAGATTTCACGCAAATATACTGGCTTTCCATCGCTCCCCAGTCCTAACGGTTCGGTAGACAGGTCTCGATCGGTCGTTCCCGCAATCGCATAGGCCACGACCAGGGGAGGACTGGCCAGATAGTTGGCTTTGACCAATGGATTGACTCGCCCTTCAAAATTCCGGTTACCACTGAGTACTGCCGCCGCCACCAAGTCTCCCTCTTGAACGGCAGTCGCTACGTTCTCGGGCAGTGGCCCGCTGTTGCCAATACAAGTCGTGCATCCATAGCCGACGTTATAGAATCCCAATGCATGGAGCGCGTCAGTGACACCGGCTCTCGCAAAATAGTCGGTCACAACTCGAGACCCAGGTGCCAAACTCGTTTTCACATAAGCGGGTACACGTAGGCCGCGTGCGACGGCCTTTTTCGCCAACAATCCGGCGGCCAACATCACCGACGGGTTACTCGTATTTGTACAACTGGTAATGGCGGCAATCACGACCGCTCCATGGGTTAATTGAGCCGACTTCCCATGATCGCGAAAGGTTCCCGTTCGACTCAGCCCGGCCTTATCCAGCCCAAAGCCCTTTTGAGCGATCGGCGCCACCAATGAGCTACGGAAGTCGGCCTGCATGTTCGCCAAACTTACTCGATCCTGCGGCCGCTTCGGACCGGCAAGGGATGGTTCGATGGTTGACAAGTCGAGGCGTATAACCGAAGCATACTCGGGGGGCGCCTGCGTATCGGTGCGGAACAGTTGCTGCTCCTTGGCATAACGCTCCACGAGCCGCACTTCGGCCTCCGTACGACCAGTTTGTGCGAGATAGTGGAGCGTCTCGGAGTCCGTGGGGAAGAATCCCATCGTCGCGCCATACTCTGGCGCCATGTTCGCGATTGTGGCGCGATCAGGTAGCGACATATGGCTCACACCCTGTCCAAAAAACTCCACGAACTTACCCACCACGCCATGCTTGCGCAAGATTTGTGTCACCGTCAAGACAAGATCGGTGGCTGTGCACCCTGCAGGCAGGTTCCCCGTCAGTTCAAATCCAACAACTTCTGGTAGCAGCAAATAAATCGGTTGACCTAGCATGACTGCTTCGGCCTCAATGCCTCCGACGCCCCATCCCACAACTCCCAACCCATTGATCATCGTGGTATGGCTATCGGTACCCACGAGACTGTCCGGCATTGCCACTTGCCCCTTCGCGTCCTGACGCAGGAACACGCCCTTCGCCAGATATTCCAGGTTCACCTGATGCACGATGCCCACGTTGGGTGGCACCACCCTCAAGTTGTTGAGCACTCGCTGTCCCCAACGTAAGAATTCGTAGCGTTCACGGTTCCTTTGAAATTCCAGTGTCACATTGGCTTCAAGTGCATCCGCTGAGCCGAATTGGTCGACCTGTACCGAATGATCGATGACAAGATCGACGGGAATTAATGGATTGATCTTGGTTGGATCGCCCCCCAGGCGCTGCATGGCAGCACGCATGGCAGCCAGATCAACGACAGCCGGCACGCCCGTAAAGTCCTGAAGTACAACGCGTGATGGAAGAAACGGGACCTCAATCTCACCGGCAACTGCCGCCTGTGGCGTCCAACCGGCCAAATTCCGCACATCGCTCTCTCGGACCACATGACCGTCGCAATTTCGAACTGCCGATTCGAGGAGCACCCGAATCGAAAACGGCAACTTGCCAATGTTACCCAGTCCGGCGTCTTCGAGCCGCGATAGCCGATAGAGGTCGGCCTTCCCAGAACCAGTTTCAAACGAATCGCGAACTCTAAACGGATCAAGGTGGGCGGACATAGGTACCTCCGTGTCGCACAGGAAATCGTCACCTCGCAGCGTTCCCAGCAGGAAGCTGCCCAGGGTGCTAGGCCGCCCGAGATTCGCGACATTCCTCCCGGGCAGTTGAAGTTGTTCGATTCTAGGCTGCCCGTCGAATACAGAGAAGTGGTACGACGGGGAGGCGTCTCTGCCGGCGGAGTGCTTGGTTTCGTTACCCTACCCCACAAAATCGATACAACCGTATCGTCGATTTGCCAGCCGGGAATTCGGGGGCTATGAATTGTTGTGGCAATTTTATGACCTCCAACCTTCCGCCCCGACCAACCATGAACAAAGACCTACTTGCGCGACTGTCCGGCATCAAGTCTTTGGCAGCAGGCCGTAAAGATCCGGTCGGCAGCGGCGTTGCGATGCAACAACCCCCATCCTTAAGCAACACCTCTTCAGCTCCGCCCCACGAAACAATCGCCGATAAACCTCGGCGGGAAGTCCCCATGAATGCCAGTCAAAGCAACGCCCCACCAGCACTCACATCACCGCAGCAGGATGTCGTACTAGCAGAGATGCTGCAACGAATCCAAAAACTGACGCATGAAACATCTGCCGGGTCCGCCACCTCGGAACCAGCTTCCAATAGTACACCGCCACACCCTGCGTCGCCTTACGCTACAGAAACTCGGCCGGCTACCACGAAAAATGGCGTGCGGGAAAAGAAATTTGAAAAGAACAACTCCGGAGAATTTGTTCCGACCGAACCTGAGTCTTTCCAGGATGCCGGCGTAACGCCCGTGGAGGTGGAGAGCTTGATCATGAAATTCCTCCTGAACCGTGGCGAGTCCACGGGCCGTGGGATTGCAGATCAAGTCAAGATACCGTTCGCGGTCGTCGAAAAAATTCTGCGACAGCTAAAACAGGACCAACTTGTCGCGTACAAGGATGCGGCGGAAATAAACGACTATGTGTATGTCTTGTCGGGCTCCGGACGTGAACGGGCGCGACGCTATGAACAGGAATGCACCTACTTCGGTTCGGCCCCGGTAAGCCTGTCCGATTATTGGTCGGCCGTAAAACTGCAATCGTTGCAGGACCAAAATCCGGGCCTCGAGGACCTCGAGAGAGCGTTCGCCGATCTGCTCATCAACCCCAAAATGCTGAAGCGTCTCCGCGCGGCCATCAATTCGGGCCGCGGCATGTTCCTCTTTGGTTACCCGGGAAATGGCAAGACGAGCATCGCAGAACGAGTGACGCGCTGCTTCGGCGAGCACATCTGGATCCCTCGCGCTTTGGGCGTCGATGGCGAAATAATTCGTGTCTTTGATCCTAACCACCACGAAGAAGTACCTTTACCGCCGGACCGTGGAATTCTGAACCAGTCTCGCATCGACCGTAGATGGATTCGCATTCGACGTCCCACGATTATCGCTGGCGGTGAATTGACGATGGACAATCTCGAAATCACCGTCAATCGACAGTCGGGCACGACGGAAGCGCCTCTGCAGCTTAAGAGTAACTGCGGCACCCTGGTGATTGACGACTTTGGACGACAACGAATGGGGACCGACGAGTTACTCAATCGATGGATCGTGCCGCTAGAAAAACGCTACGACTTCCTCAACTTGCCCAGTGGTAAAAAAATTGAAGTACCGTTTGATCAGCTCGTAATTTTCTCGACCAATCTGGAACCAAAGGATCTCGTTGACGATGCGTTCCTACGGCGTATTCCCTATAAAATCGAAGTCTGTGACCCAACCGAAGACGAGTTCCGTTCGCTGTTTCGCATCATGTGCCCGAAGATGGGCTGTGAGCACAACGAAGACGTCGTTAGCTATCTCATCGAAACTCACTACAAATCGATCAATCGACCATTCCGCTGTTGCCAGCCTCGGGATTTGCTCCTGCAAGTCAAGAACATGTGCCTCTTTACAAAAACGAACATGTTGCTCACACGCGAAAACGTAGACTTCGCAGTGGAAAATTATTTTGCAATCATGTAATCTCATGGTGACGCGGCAGAGATCCGTTGCGGCACCCTAAATCCCGAATGGCAACCGTCGCTGCGGGTCTGGTTGTTCACTGCAGGGATTAAGCTCGCGGAACAAGAGACTCGGTTGTAGATCGTAGGTGAGTGGGTGATTGTCGCTACGGCACTCGTCGATACGCCCCACGATTTGATGATAGAAAATCTGGCAGATGGGAACACCTGCGTAGATCCTTACCGGCTGGGAAGCGATCATTTCTAGGGTCCAAAAACCGGAAAAGCCGACATCACCAAAACCGGCAGTGACATGCACAAAGAGGCCCAACCGCCCAACCGACGAACGGCCCTCAATCATGGGCACAAGATTGTGGGTTGTCGTTTTTTCCACCGTCCTGGCCAAATAAACCTGATTCGGACTCAATACTAAACCGTCCGCAGGAATCTGCATGCGCCGTACACGATTCGGCTTGCGCATGTCTAACACGACCTCTTCGTATGTCATGACCTCGTCATGCAGCGTCAAATTGTAGCTGTTCGGGTTCAAGTTGCGTTCGTCGAATGGTTCAATGATTATGTCTGAACCCAAACGAATCCGAATTTCATCGCCAGTGAGGATCATCGCAGTAGTTAACCTTCTTAGTGAGTTTTTGACAACAGCGTCGATGTAAGCGTAATGCGAGGACAGATCGAAAGGAGTGGGCAGGACTCACACTGTGGCTTTCGAGCTTGGCAAAACGAGCGACCGTGATGAATCATGCGGTGCGAAAACGCGATCCACTCCTTGCGAGGCAAAACCGACATCAGATCCGTTTCGACCTTGATGGGATCCTTCTCGGATGTAAGTCCCAAGCGGCGACTGAGCCGTCCGACGTGCGTATCTACCACCACTCCTGACGGAATCCCAAACGCCGTACCGAGAACGACGTTGGCCGTCTTTCGACCAACGCCCGCCAATTGGGTCAGTTGCTCCAACGTCTGCGGCACCTGACCACCATAGTGACTGTTGAGCATTCGGCAACAGGCTTGAATATTGCGCGCCTTGTTGCGAAAGAATCCGGTGGACTGCACCATGATTTCCAATCGTCTGACCGATAGCTTGGCCAATTCCTGGGCTGTCGGATATTGGTCGAAAAGCGGACGCGTGACTTGATTCACTCGCTTGTCCGTACATTGTGCCGAGAGTATGGTCGCAATCAACAGTTGAAACGGAGAATCGTACTCCAGAGCGCACGCCGCGTCAGGGTAGTGCTTTTTCAGCAGTCGCCGGACCTGCGAAGCATGGCGCTGCCGACTCGCGGTGGATGCAGGTACCTGCGCTACCAAGGAACAACCTCTACGATGATTACCAAAGAATTCTGGCCGCTACCGGGGCACGTCAAGGGTGGCAAACGGGCCCAACGCCCATATCATAGAGGGAACGATGGTGTGTTGGCCACGTGCCCGGAAAACGAATTAATCTCCGGCTCTGGTACCGTTCGATGAGGCCGGCCGGGGTTGAGTCCTCGAATTTCAGACCCCTTCCATGCAACCGAAGAAAGGGACCACCATGGCCGATACTACCTCGTATGACGCGAGATTCTTGACCGGTATCGCCTATTTCAACGCCTGTGAATTCTTTGAGGCTCACGAGATCTGGGAGGAACTCTGGGCCGACTCCCACGGAGAAGCTCGCCCTTTTTATCAGGGTCTGATTCAAGTTGCCGTGTGCCTGCATCATTTCGGCAACGGAAATACCCGTGGCGCTCGTAAGCTCTACCATACGAGCCGAGCGTATCTCGAAAACTTCCGCCCCGTCTATCACGGGGTGGATTTGGACGCGTTTCTGAGCCGATTGGAAGAGTGTTGCCGCGAGATTTTGGTGAGTTCCGAGGAGTTTCCACGCGTTGAAATCGATCCCGAGACCATTCCCGAAATTTGGCCCGACCCACCGCCGTCGACCTGGCCCCCGGTGGAATTGCCATCTCACGACGACTAACCGCCAAATCCATTCCTGCAAGTACATGTCCGCAGAATCCCTGTCTGACAGTTTATTTTCTTTTTTCCACTTGGAACGAATGCATGGTCGAATCAGACCCGCTCAATAATTTTTCCGGTCAAGCTCGTCTGTTTCCGCTGCCTGACCATGTGCTGTTCCCAGCGGTTGTCCAGCCACTCCACCTCTTTGAGTCGCGGTACCTCGAATTGGTCGAGAATGCTTTGCAGACCGACCGGTTCATCGCCCTGGGGATGCTGAAGCCCGGCTGGCAGAGCGATTATTACAGTCGTCCACCGGTCGAAACGACCGTCTGTTTGGGACACATTATTAGCCACGAACGCTTGGGGGGGGGCAAATACAACATCTTGCTGCGAGGGGCCGCTCGGGCCCGGATCGTGCGGGAGTTGCCGCCGTTGAAATCGTTTCGCGAAGTGCAACTGGAACTTCTCCAAGATGACATGTCGGGCTGCACACCTTCCGTGATGGACGCCATGTGCCGCCGACTCCTCACCGCTGCCAAACGTTTTTTTCACAGCCAAACTGAAGTGACGCTGGCCCTGCAGGAAATCGTCAAATTAAACGTCAATTTAGGGCACTTGTCCGACCTCCTGTCCCACCTGATGCCGATCGACGCGTCGACCAAACAGTCACTGCTAGCCGAAATCCGTGTGCTCGACCGCGTCGAACGACTGCTGGAAAACTTAGAACAAATTTCGGTACCTTCGAACCGCCCCGCCGAGTGGAAATTTCCACCCGATTTTGGTTTGAATTAGGCCGAGCATGCCTCCCGTTGACCCTGCTGGATCGGCCACCTAGAGTTGATCATCTTTCGGGCGAAGGTATCTTCTCCATACGATACCAATAGGGGTACTTTCAGAGGACCAGCATGACGTGTTCGGACGACGACTCCGGTCAAACGCCTAATCTGCCAGGGGGCGTTGATTTACCAAGGATTGAGCGCGCTGTACGCGAGATATTGGCTGCCGTAGGGGAGGACCCGCAACGCGAGGGGCTCCTTGAAACCCCTGCCCGTGTGGCACGCATGTATGCCGAACTGTTCAGCGGACTGCGGGACGACCCGCGTCAGCACTTGCAAAAATGCTTCACCGAACAGTACGACGAAATCGTACTCGTGAAAGATATTAGTTTTTCCAGTGTTTGCGAACACCATCTGTTGCCATTCATGGGCAAGACGCACATTGGATATGTACCAAACGGCAAAGTTCTCGGGTTGAGCAAAATGGCACGCCTCGTGGAAAATGTTGCCCGCAGACCGCAGGTACAAGAAAGAATGACCGAAACCATTGCACAGCTCATGATGGAAGAATTGCAACCCAAAGGGGCAGCGGTTGTGATCGAAGCGACGCACACTTGCATGACAATTCGTGGCGTGCGTAAACCCGGTAGTCTGTGCGTGACATCCGCGATGAAGGGTTTGTTTCGATCGCATTTGTCGTCGCGGGCCGAAGTCATGCAGTTGATCTACGGCGATCGGCGATAAGGGCTATTCCACATGCTCGTGGTACTCGTCCAGTTCGTACTCCGACTGGCAATTGGACTCTCCCTGTCGATGCTGTGCCTATCGCACCGCCAGGTGGATAGCGGATTCTACCGCGTCCACATGTGGATCCTGCTGGGGCTGTTTACGTTCACAGTCCTCGCAACCGCCGCGTTCCCTCTCCCCTTGATGCCCGGCACTCCCTGGCGCTCTGCCAACCAAATTGAAAATCATTTACCAAGGACATCTTCCCCTCAGGCCGTGACGCATGCGGTGGAGCAAACATCCGACTTAGTCGCGTCGTCTCCAGATCGGCGGACCCCTATCGTGATACTGCTCGGTGTCGCGGCCTGCATTAGCTATGCAGGCGCAGTACTTTGGCTGTACGAACAGAAACAACTGGGAAAGTATGCCGCCGCAGCGCTCACCCTCCTAGGAATCGTCGGAGCCGTCACCCTCTGCGACTCCCCGGGCACGCCGCTGTCACTCCGCACCGTGGATGCAATCTCGGCGGCTGGACTCCTAGGGACCAGCGTGACCGCGATGCTGCTGGGCCATTGGTACCTCAATTCCCCTGGCATGAAACTAGCTCCTCTATTTAGTCTGATTCGGTGGATATTGGTCGCCGCCGCACTGCGCGCCGTTGTGGTAGGATGGGGGTTGCTTGTTTGGTGTCAAAGTGACCCAAGCTTTACTGAATCGACGTGGCTATTCCTCGGACTTCGCTGGGTAGCTGGCCTCGGCGGAGTGGCGGTTACTGGATGGATGGCTCTCCAAACCCTGTTGATCCCGAACACGCAAAGCGCAACCGGCATTTTATACGTCTCCGTGATTTTGGCCTTCCTCGGCGAACTCACCGCACAATTACTTTCCATCGGCATCGCCTACCCGCTATAACCGTCGTTTGTGCGCAGTTTTGAATAAGGGATCAGGAAATTCGATATGGCCACCGTAACCTATGCGTGCCACCGTTGCGATGCGACAACGCAAACCGAATTGCATGGATCCGCTCTGGTTTGCACTCATTGCGCCACGCAGTTGCCGTGTGATCTCCGCGACCTGGAGACAACGGAATTGTCACGTTGTGTTGTCTGCCCGAGCCGCGACCTATTTCTCAGAAAAGACTTTTCACCGCGAATTGGGCTTACCATCGTGATCTGTGGCTTCATTGCCAGCACCATCGCGTGGGCGTACTACCAAGTCGTCGCCAGTTTTATCATACTATTTGGCACTGCGGCAATCGACCTGTTACTATATCTTACGATGGGTAATTTGGTGGAGTGTTACTGTTGTCATGCGCAATATCGTGGACTTCCGGAAGAAGGGCA
>JAQCHP010000142.1 GCA_027619595.1 Planctomycetota bacterium | reverse complement strand
AAGACCGTATAATAATCGCCTTGAGTGGCAAAAACATTGCAATATTCCGTGATTTGAAACACCGACTTTCCGATGGGGCGCGCCCAAGCCAACGAGTTCACCTGCGTTGCCTCACCGTAGCCGCGTCGGCCGACAAGATTAAAGACACAGCTAAATAGGGCCACCAGTCCCAGAAACGCCAACAAGCTGGTCCCGTAACCGACTCTTTGCCGCGCTAGTAAGTACCACCCGGGAAAGATTAATCCCAGGTAAGTCAGCGATAGAAGATGAATGGCTCCCCAATGATGGGAAGTGGCTGTAATGCGACGCAGGTCATCAATGGCCGAAGAAGCGGTCCTCAGATTGTAGTGACGATCCACCGGCATTTTTTCGGAAATGATTTGGTCAAGTTCTCCAACGTTTTGCAACACCCTTTGTGGTACTCGCTGTACCTTCCCTTTGCCTAGTTCTTGTTGATCGATGGTCAAATTCAGGGGGAACAGTTCGTCAGTAAAATGGGGATACTCACCCGATTCCCCAGGCGCTACTAGCAGTGTGCCACCGGCGTGAATCCATTCCAGGAGCGCATTACGACGAGCGGCTTCCCAACGCGGCACGTAGTCGATCACCATTGCGGCGAGGGTCGCCGTGCCGGTGACACTGGGAGGAAAAAGGTCGTCGGGGAACGACTTCCAGCCCGATCGATTGCGGGAGATTGTTTCGCCTGGCATCAACCGTATTCGAGCGAGACCGCCGACCAATGGCCGGTCGTCGTCAACATCCTGTTCATGACGCCCCTCCTCATCTTTCCACCTGACGCGCCAATCGTCGTTATCATTCACAACGAACGGATAAAACTGTACCCAGCGACTTTGAAACGGTGCTAGGTAGACCGACTCGTCATAGGCGACCCCAATCCGTGAAATCCCACGGTCACTTCGCTCGAGCCGCAGAACGACCTCGACCGGACGGTCGAGCGGATTGTCAACAAATACCGACAACAAATTGTGCCCGTCCGCCACAATTTTCCCGTCGAAACCCCACTGCGATTTTCGCACCTGGACTGCCGACGCGGGGCCACAGAGCGACAGAATCGTCGCCAGAAGCATCGCCAATAGTTTGTATTGCCCGCCCATGAATCGATTCATGGTCGTCAATTCCAAACGCCCAAGGCAATAATCCACTCGACGTAACGCCGACGAACGCAGCATGACCAGGATCAGTCCGTAGATCGCAAAATTAGCCAGAACCAAGGGGACAACAGACATTAGCTTAAACTCAACGATTCCACCTACGCTTTTTAAGTAACCAAACTGAAACCATTCGTTGACTGGCACAATGGCGGCGGGGCTCATAAACAAAATTGGCCAAATATGCTCCGCCGAAACTGGGTTTAGGAGAAGCCCCCAGACAAATATGGGAACACTGCACCAGATCGCGAGCGCTGCCAGGGCTCCAAAAATCGCCCGCGCTTGATGAGGTATCCACAAGCCAAACCAAACTGACAGCCAAGCTACTAAAGGTAGATAGACCACGACGCTCAGGAGGGAACACAACAAATAAACTAGGGGTAGGTAGCCAACATCGTCTTCGGAAGTATAGTGTTGAAGGCCTACCAGTTACGTACCGTTCGTCCACCACGTTTTGAATCCGATGATTGTCAACAGTGGCACGCTGACAACACCACACAACCGCCATACTCCCTGCATTTCTTGCGTAACGATTGACCGTCCGGTAAGTGGGGTTGTTAGCAAAACGTCTAAGGTCTGCCGAGTTCGTTCCACGTTGATCACGCTGGATGCCTTGACCGAAACAATCAGCACAACCACCAGCCATACCGCACAGAGCATCAGTCCCAAATATTCCGGGACCGAATTCCCCACATCCGTTATGGCAATGAGAGTACAAAGAAAGAACACCGGTACTTCCGTGACAACAAACAAACGGATCAGATAGCGGAACGAACCAAACGCCGATTTATTGACTTCCCGCCAAGCCAAGGGGTCAAACTCCGGCACGTCGGCCGAATCTCTCACTAAGACAATCCCGCGGGTCAAACCATTTTCGTTCAAGCGGCGAAAAAATCGGTCCATCTCATAAAACAGTTCCAAGACAAGATTGCGAGGTTCGGCAAAAGCGCGTCTGAGTAAATAAAATCGAGCGAGTAACACGAATATGGCAGAAGTCACCAGGGTGGGAACACAGCGGAAAAGAACCCCGATCACATCTCCTTGTTGGGCAAATGAAAGAAAACAAAAGGGTAAAAACATTTGGCTTCCTACTAGCCGAGATCGCTCAAGCCACTGAAACAGGTATCTTGACCCTCCGGGGAGTAAACTCGGCAGACGATAACTAATTGCAGCCCAAGTCCCTTGGCCCAAGCACAAATCCATGGATTCAACGAAAATCATTGGACCCAACATGTAGCCAAATCCCAATAGATAGCAACCGACAAACGCAGTTACTGTGGTACGAAAATAGGCGGAGCAAAAGATAGCGATACTCCCGACTTGTACGACAGTTACGACCAACAATAGGATCCCCAACCATAAATACTCTTGTGTGAGTCCTCCTAAGGAATAGGCGATGGTGAGCAGCGGGAGGCACAGCAGCAAGAACATCAACATCGGTATGATGCGACCGAGAAATTTTTCCATGAGTATCGACGTGGGGCCGAGCCGTGTCAGGATCAACAGCACGAGGCTATTGCGCTCCTTTTCACTGGCGATGGCACCGCAGGCGATGGCAGGCATAAACAGATAGATGCCGGCAAACTGAAGGCCCACCAACCATTTGTAGAACTCAGCACCCTGTCCGAGCGCACCGAGCGTATTGCCCTGCGCCGAAAAGACAATCGAGGCATAAACAGCGCCTCCTACGAGAAAGAGCAATGCGGCGTAGAGGACGCGGACGACATAGGTACGAGACCGAGCGGCTTGTTCGATCAGTTCCTTACTGAGCAGTGGCAGGCCCCAGCTGAGCCAATTCATGCGGTCTTCCCTTCCGTTAGCTTCATGAAGGCAGTTTCCATGTCCATTGCTTCCGCTTGAAACATGCGAATCCGGCCACCTAATTGATATACACGGTCATGAAAGTCCTCCAGCGAAACGATACCTTCGTCTAGCCGCACGGAGATACGATCTGTCTGTTCTTCGAGTTCCCGCACGCCAGGCAAATCACGTATTTTTTGACATAGTTCCGAAGTAGTATTGGCAATTTGCAGATGCACAACTCGTGTTAAGGAGAGCTTGTGGTAGATCTCCTCCAGAGACCCTTCCGCGACGAGCTGTCCTGCCTCGACGATGCCAATCCGCGAGCAGAACTGCCCCAGTTCGTGCAAGATATGGCTCGATATAAGAATCGTCTTCCCCATTCCCGATAGCGCCTTGAGTAGTTCGCGCATTTCGATGCGGGCACGCGGATCGAGACCACTTGCTGGTTCGTCCAACAGGAGCAATTCTGGATCGTGTAACAGGACACGAGCTAACGCGAGGCGTTGTTTCATACCTCGTGAAAGACTATCAACTGGGGCCGTGAGTTTGTGCGTGAGGTCGGTGAGTTCGAGCACATCGTCGACAACCCCCGCCCGCTTTGCCATCGGCAGGCGATAGGCGGCGGCAAAAAAGTGCAAGTATTCCTTAACCGTCAGGTCGTCATACACTCCAAAAAAGTCGGGCATATAGCCCATTCGTTGCCGGACATCGTTGGGATCGGTTCGTACATCGACTCCGGCAATTCTGGCTTTTCCTGCAAATTTGGGCATTAAGGTTGCCAAGACCTTGATCGTAGACGACTTGCCAGCGCCATTGGGTCCGATAAACCCAAAAACCTCGCCCCGTGGAATGGCGAATGAAATACCGCGCACGGCCACCACTTTGCCGTAGGAGACCCACAGGTTTTCGACTTCCACGACGTTCATGGATTGGACCTCTTAAAACAATAGCGATAAACGACCATTGTCTGTTCGTCGCCGGGGACCGCCAACAATACAAGGCCGCGCGTGTCATCCATCACATCCAAGATGGCCAGATCTTGAAAATTGGCTCCGCCATGTGGAGCAATTGGAACGTCCCAAAAGTCAAACGGATCCGTCGTACTGAGCTTCGGTAGCGACTTGTCCCAAGACCGAAAAAGACTCAACGATCTCAGCAGTCTGAGCGCGACACGGTGCGAAAAAACCCGTCGATCCAACGCACTTTCCGTGTCGGCATTCGTACGGGGAGCGAATCCATACGAATCGCCCACGTCGTCGTAGGGCAAATAGACTTTGTCGGGAATCGCATCGAGTCCTTCGGTCCCGCCGAGTACTACTGTATATCCGGCGTCCTCATGAATCTCTCGACGAACTCGCGCAAGTAACTCCATTTCCTGACCCCCAACGTTCCGGTGATCAACTGGTGGCGACGAGCTGGTCGATTGTTCGCTGGTAGTCGCACTTGTCCCAGGCAGGTTTTGCCGATCTTTTTCGCCACGCCTCACTTCCGCGACCTGTTGCGCATGGGTGGCCAAATCTTGCATCCGCTGAGCGATGTCGATCAGCGACGGATTGGCGGGACCCGTTGGACTGCCCGCTTCTAATTCGAAAGACAGATATCGATCCAACCGTGGACTCCATTTGTCAATCGTCCGATCAACCCGGTACCTCGCCGGGATGGAACCCGATAATTTCGAAAAAACTCCGTCCGTACCGAACGATATCGCTGTGGGACCTATCCGTCGCACTGAGTCCTCGAACGACATCAGGGCAGCCATCGCACTAGATATCGTCTCGGTAGTCGTCTTCCGTCGACCAGAAAACGTCATTTGAAATCGGTTTTCCAGTAGCAGGTTTCCTGTCGCATCCAGGTCCCGTATCACGAGCTTTTTTCCGTGGTCTTGTGCTGTTAGATAGCCATTGGATATCTGTACGCACAAGATCGCGAGCAATACTGTCGTGAGTGGAAATGTCACCCATGTCCAACGCTGCAGCCGAAAATAGCGCAATACGAAATAGTCAACCGGTCCGATCAGTACTAAGTAGCTCCACAACAACAGTCCAGTGATTCCCAATGGCATAATGCGTACGTTTGACGGTAACAAAAACTCGTTCAGCTGCGAAACGAGGAAGTCGTACTCGTTATTTCGCCGAACGATCGAATTGGTCGATTGCCTTCGATCGAGACCATTCCGCAGTTCTTCCTCGGTTGCCGACAATATATCGATATCGCCACCGGGAACGATTTGTGGTTGATGAGGTTTTGGCATCGTCCAAAGGAAATGATGCAGTGACTGCAGACCGGCTATTTGGTCGGTACTATCGGCAGATGGATTTATGACAACAAGTCCGACGCGACCGAGCCCTCGGCGTGCAAGCCAGGCGGCGGAATTCGAAGGTGGAAGTGGCCAACCTTGCTGGGCAGGCTCCAATTCGGCCCCTGCTGACGCCAACAATTCACCCGCCAAGGTGTCCTGATGCTCCGGCAAAAATCGTGCAAGCAGAGACACAATCGACCGCCAGCCTGAACCCATTGGTCGAGGATATCGACTTGTTTGGCACTTGCAGAGCGAAAAGCGGCCGAACCCAAGAACACGATATCGAAGGGAGTGTAATAGAAGGGGGACAACGGCATGTCCTGAAACTCCCACGGGGTGACGACCGTATTGGGTATCCACGACGCCGCTTGTCGTGTCGTATCCTGTTCCAGAAACGATTCGAACCGCATCTGACGGGCGATTTCGTCCTCGATGCTTGCGCCGATCGTATTTGCGGACGACGCGATCCGGCACAGTCCACACTTGTGACGGTCCGACGGGAGGGCAACGTCAAAGTCTCCCAAGTCGTATTCTCGGTCATTCCCGACGAACACAACGTGCATCCAATGACGTATCCAGAACTGGGGCCCAGAGGTCGCCGGAAGTAACATCCGTACGACGCGATCGCCCTGCGTGAGCGCATACTGGTCCGACTCATACACCTGGTATTTGATACGGTCTTTGAAGAACTCGATCCGAAAATTTCCTTGGAGCAAGTATTCCTTTTCCCAATTCACCTTCCAGGTCGCCAACAATGGAGCATCTTCACGCTGACGGCTACCGGTCAGGTCGTATTCCGCCCGTAGGCCGTGCCTTTCCATTTTTCCGTCGGGAGCGACATCGTTTGCAATCGCAATTCGACCTGCAAGACCATTGGCAAGCAGTACGGCGAGAAAGATTCCGGTCATTTTGACGGCAGTTTGCTTCACAGTTCGACGCGTCGAAGAACGGGAACTTGGCGCTTCGGTCGCACGATCGACGCGGCGGTGAAAATATAACCATTCAAGCAACAGCAGCGCAAACGCGCACCACGCGAACTTGGTCCAGAATGGGCGGTCCTGGGCCACCGTATCCACTGCGGCCGTGACGGCCGTTTCGCGAAACAACAATTCCTCGCGGGCGACCAGTTGTGTTTCCATAGCACTCAACAGTGAAGCACTTGCAGTCCTCACCTGTTCGCCATTTCTAGACACGGTATACGCTCCCACGACGGGCGCCGCCACTCCTAATAACCGCCCGTCGGAGCCCGTGACCGCAGATGCTGCCGTTCCGCCGGGTAGTTCCACCCGATAGGACGTAGTTGGTTCAAGACCATGACAGGCAAGAACACCCGTCTGACTCGCCCCAATCTCCGAAAGCGACGCAGTCTGTTGGGCAGCACGAACAAGGTTCTTTACGAGTATGGGGAAACCGACACGATAGACGAGCGTGGAACGCTCAGGATGAAACAACAGATGAAAGGCATGGTACGTCTGTCCCACCTCTCGTACGAGCAAGGGGCCAGTCCGTCCGTGTACCAAGATCTCAAACCCCAACTGTTCCACGTCGGTATCTGCTGTTCCTGCAGCCTGAACGACTTGATCTGTTGTAATCACGTCGGTGAGTTGCACATATTGCAGCAGCGGTGAACTTCGGTGCCAATCAATAACTTCCGCGGAGCCTTCGGTCAGCTGTATGATTTTTTCTAGCGGTGGGGGCACCACGCCGACCACTAAGCGTACGGGCGCCACCAATCCGTCTGGTGGAAATTGTGTATTGCCGATCCAGAGATCGTATTTCCCCGAGGTGTCGTTCACGCCATCGCTGGGGTGGACTTCGACGTCGGGCAATTGGCCCAGCGCATGCCGAAAGGCTTCCATTTCGGGCGGGCAATAGATTCGTAGGGGCCGCGGTAAAGGCAGTTGCAGGTAGGCCACGTTATCCGAGTCGAGCGCGTCGGTTCCATCAGGAATGAGTGCCGCCTCCAGGTTGATGGCGGATTCGGCATCGATCGTAAACATAACACGAGGCGAAGCATCTCCTTTAACCGACGTGTAGTCCTCCGCGATTACTTTTCCTTCCTGCCGCAATTGTACTTTCGCACCGCTGACGGTCCCTGCCGATGCATCGATTCCCACAAATACCTGCCAAGCTTTCGCACCAGCGCGGCGCGCCGTAAATGCGGTGATTCCAAGGTTTGGCTCCGCCTTCCCCATCTGTTGATAATTTACCTCGAATGGCAATTCGAAGTCGACGCGTTCTGGTAGATTGCCGTCTGTGTACAACAACACACTATCGATGCGTACCGAGCGTGACATGGCTTGTGTCATGCGCAGCGCGTCATCCAATGAACTGGGCACATCCTGCACCCGCACCTGCGTCAGCGCGTCGCGCAGCGCTCGCTTATTGTCGGTAAAATCGGTCAGCCTCTGCGCGGTTGACGTCACGGCGATCAAGGAAATTTTTTGATCGGCCATCAGGTCATCAATGAGTTTTCCAATGCTCTGTTTAGCTAGTTCGATGCGAGTACGCCCGCTGACGGAATCGCGTGCTGCCATACTGGCCGAAGTATCGATAAGCACGGTCAGATAGCGCCCTCGCTCTTCCTGCAGCGGCCAGAATAGTTGCATAGCGGCCAATACGAGGGCCATGAGCAGCAGCAACTGCAGCAGCAGCAACAGGTTTCGTTTGAATCGTTGAAAGGGTGAATTCACGCGTTGGTCATGGATCACCTGTGCCCACAGCATGAGTGACGGGATTCTTACTTTCGGCCGCCGCAACTTAAGAAAGTAGAACACGATCAAAGGCACAGCAAGAAGTGCCAACCAAGCATATTGCCACGACAAAAATCCGGGCCAACTCATCGCATCCACCCCTGTCGCAATAGTTGGTCAAACAAGACTTCACGGAGCGGCACATGGGATCCGATCGACAGAAACCGTCCGTTGCGTTGGCGGCAGGCGGCAGCAAGCTGCGACTCATAGGCCCGACGCTGTTCCTGATAGAACCCCATCAGATCTCCGGCCGACGAAATATCGAGAGAGGCGCCGGATTCGGAATCGACTAAACGCACGTCTCCATCCAGTTCCGGGGAAATTTCGCTCGGCCCCAAAATCTGCACAGCAAACGCTTCCAAACCTGCGCTGTACAGCATATTGAATCCGCGTTGAATATTGCCAAACGTCAAGAAGTCCGACAGCAACACGGCAATTCCGCGTCCAGTGTGCCGTGCCAAGACTTTGTCAATCGCTTGATCAAAAGAGCAATCGCCGCCCGACTGCTCTTGCTCCAAAAAGTCGAACATCCGCCGCATACTGACCCGGCCGGCACACGGAGACAAGCTTGTGGATCCGGAGCTAGAATCGCCGCACACATAGATACTGACTCGTTCCATGCCCATCACGCCCATCACCCCAAATGCAGCGGCGAGTTGCTGGGCACGCAATAGTTTGTCTTCGAACTGCATGGAACTGCTGCTATCAATCACGATGACGACGTGCATGACTTCTTCGAGTCGAAACAGCTTGACGTAGGGACGCTGCAAGCGAAAAAAAATGTTCCAATCGACGAATCGCGTATCGTCGCCGGGGACGTAATCGCGGTAGTCGGCGAACTCGGTACTGACGCCACCTTTGCCCGCCAAGTGTTCGCCGTGCGTCCGATTGGTTCGCCGTCGTACTGGCTGCAAACGCATGCGACTCAGACGAGCGAGTGCTTCATTCTCCAGCAGCCGTGTCATTTCTCGCCTTGTTCGGGGCGCTGTTGCGTTCACAGTCGACATAGAGATGTGACCTTGGAGTGGTTCGTTGTGAGGGTTTCTAGTGAATGAGCTATGCCACAGCGTGTTCGGGAATGCTGCGAGTACATTCATCAATCAGAGAATTGATGGACACGCTTTCAGCTTGACCGTCGTAGTTCAACAATACCCGGTGCTGCAAGACTTCGTGGGCGAACGCGCGAACATCTTCGAATGCGGTATGAGCTCGTCCCTCCCCCAATGCGCGCACCCGAGCCGCACGGATCAGCGCTTGTGCCGCGCGAGGACTCGCTCCCCAACGAACAAAGGCCCGGACATCGTCTGTGGCGTATTCGCTGTCCGGATGGGTAGAGAGCACCATCCGCACCGCATAATCCGCTACGGGCTGCGCCACAATTACTTTGTCGAGTGTTCGCCGAAGCGACAGGATGCCGGGTCCGTCGAGCACGTTCTCCGGGCTTATTGGCTGCTTGAGGATCGTGCGCTGCACGATCTCGTTGAGGTCCTTGCGGTTGGGGAAAGGGACTTGAATCTTGAATAAAAAGCGATCGAGCTGTGCTTCCGGCAGGGGATAAGTACCTTCTTGTTCGAGCGGATTCTGCGTCGCCAACACGAAAAATGGCTGATCTAACGTATGGATCGTCCCGCCGGTTGTGACGGTCCCCTCTTGCATGGTCTCCAGGAGCGCCGATTGCGTTTTGGGTGAGGCACGGTTGATCTCATCGGCGAGGAGAAGTTGCGTAAAGATTGGCCCTGGACGAAACTCCATTTGGTAACGACCCATGGAATCGGTCGTCATGATATTCGTACCAATAATATCCGCGGGCATCAGGTCGGGAGTAAATTGAATGCGACGAAACTCCAACTGCAAGGCTTTGGATAGTGCCTTGACGAGTTCGGTCTTCCCTAGTCCGGGAACTCCTTCCAGCAATACATTTCCGCCGCACAGTAGTGCCGTGAGTGTGGCTTCGACCACTCGCTCTTGTCCAACCAGCACTTTGCCGACTTCATTGCGCACGCGTGTCCAGGCGTTACGAAAATTGTCAGCTTCGGCGTTCAGTTGAGCAATTGTTTCTGATGAATCGGTCATGAGGATCCTCGGTGACACTTATGGGGGATTTTGCTGATCTCGTTTACGCTTGAGGTTTAGTAATTTTTCCGTCGTCGAACTGTTTTCTGGTGCCGAGTTGGGTGGAGCCGATTCACTCGTGCTGCTAGGTGCGGCCGAAGGCTTTGGCGGCGTCGGATTCGTGGACCGAATTGAAGTTTGAGGTGACATCGATCCGGGCCGACTGGTGAGCGGCTTGGATTCCCCACGATCTTGCCACTGATGAGCCACTTCCTTTTTCCGTTCGAGTAATGTGCCCATGGTGGGAGTCGTATCAGCACGGCTCCCTTTCCGACGGAAGACTTGTCGAATCGCACCGAAATCGACTTGTATGCGGCGCAACGCAACGTCGATTGGGACCAGACCAGCCAACGCTACAAGAAACCAATCGAAAATCGGTCGGCTGCTCCGCTTCGCTTCCCGACGACCGTAAATCACGTTTTCGCCACTATCGGCATCGAGCGCAACACCCTGAGTCACATCTCGAATTCGATCGAGGACCAATGGGTTGGAGCGAAATCGCAAATACTCTGGAGAATACGAAACAACCCAATTCGCGGGTACCTGCTCTTGCCGACCTCCGCCCGTCCCTTGGACCATTACTTGGTAACGGCCTTTTCCCCACAGCGGCACGCTGGCCTGGTATCGACGGGGCCCCGACTGTTGCAAAACGACCGATTCAGACCGTTCGCGTGGACCGCTAATGCGAGCCGTCACATTCAAGAACGAGTCCTGGGGATGATGATCTTCAGCGATAATAACGGCTTCATTTCCTTGTACTTCTGTCCACACGTGCAGGCTGTTGGTTTGTTCCACTCGAGCAACCTCCGTCAGCAACTGTGCGACAAAAGCGCGGCGTTTTTCCCAGTCCATCCAATTGGCGGCCCAATTCGGTGACAAGTCCGACGTAAACGCGGCACTCGACCCCAGCCCGAATCGCCAGGTCGAGAGAATAGGATCGACTTGCTCTTCTCCCCCTTCGGTGACCGTAACCTGCAAGACAGCATTAGCGCGAGGCTTTTGCGACGCCAGAACATAACCTTTTAGGCTTGGCATCGCGTCAATTCCCTTGAGGATTGGCGAGCTAATACTTTCGACCGTCACCTCCTTGTTTTGGATCATACTGCGCCGCAGCGTCTTGGCCTCTTTGATGAATATGGAGGGGAGCTTACTTGGATCCGACGGATTGTAATACCGCCCACCGGTTGTCTCAGCAATCGCGCGCATCTTCGAGATATCGGATCCACCGTGCGGAAAGATCGCTACCATCGATACGCTAATCTTCTCTTGCTGGAACTCCGCGATCATTGCT
>JAQCHP010000141.1 GCA_027619595.1 Planctomycetota bacterium | reverse complement strand
GGCAAAAATTGCGTTTTTGAGGCAGATACAGTATGCTGGGATTCAGCAATCCTGTGGGCGGATGGCCGTTCTAACTGAAGCCATGACGTGCCGTCCATCAATCGCCATGCCCTGTCTTTCCTGCGACCCTGCTCAAGCAATTTCGTGTCGCGGATGGATACCTTTACGTTTGATATAAGGATGAATTGAATGCCATTGAGGCGTGTCCCCGTTGACCTGATCTATGTGCCGTTCCAAGACGAGCTTGCCGACGAGCGTGCCCAGGTACTTGTGCCAGTGGTCTGTCATCGACCGCTCATGGCCCTTTCCCGGCACATACGCTACGGTGATGATTCACTCAACGATTACTGGCCGTGGGCGGAAGCCCAAGGTCAGATTCGCGATCGCAAGGTCCATCTTGATGACTGGAAGCGGAAGTACCACCAGTCGTACTGGTCCCGCTGTTGGTCGGCGTCTACCAAGCCGACGGTGACATACATCGATCGGGATCGACTCCGCCTGGAATCGGGACTGGAGCAGACCTGTCTTGCCAAGGCCGCCGACACGCGGTGGATGTGGGTCGACATGTCGGCTGCTTCGGCAAGTTCGTGGGACCAGAGATCGGTAGAAAAACTGCGGCATGTAGTGCGAGAGACCCGCCGCAAGGAGTTCTATAATCCCGTCCTTCACGATCAATATCGTCGGGCCAGGATAGTGCGACCCGATTCGATTCGTATCGACCGCATACGCCGCCTTTTCGGTGCCGATGGAAGCGGTTCGCGTGGACTGGATATCGGCTGTAACATGGGTTACACGAGCCACATGTTGCAGCGACATGGCGTGAACATGACGGGAATCGATTTTGACGAGAGCCACCTGAGCGTCGCACGCGCTTTGGATCAAACATATGGACTGGGCACACCTTTCGTGAGCGGGCGGTTTGAGCAATTCGATGCGAGTGAAAAATTCGATATTGTTGTTCTGCTGACCGTCATGTATCACGCCCTCAATGTCGGTCAAAAGGAAGCGATCGATATGATCAAGCACATTGACCGACTCGACGCCTCCGTCTTGGTTTGGGAGAGTGGCAGTTACGCCAAGCGCGAGATCGAGCTCATTCGCGAAAATTCAGGCTTAACGACCTACTTACCCCTCGGTTCCACTCAGGCAACGGGAAAAGATCGAGAATTGGGGGTCTTCGTACGGCCCGGAACTCCCTTGGGAGAATCGCTGGCAGCGCGTTACCGAAGGCATCTCGCCGCCGAATTCGAATCGATTTCCGTCATGGGATCGGGACTCCAAAGCGTCCACTCCTGAAATTCCAACACGATGGACCTGTCATCTCAAGACAAGATCACGGTACCTCTTGGGTTGAGGTATCGTGGTAGCCCTGTTCCGTCTCCTCGTCGCCCTGCATTAGAAGTCCCATGAACGCAACGGCATCGGAATTCGAGCAAGTCCTCAGACGATTTCAAGACGAGCTTCCGTCCATTATCAAGAATCATTCTGGTCAGAAGTTTGTGTCGATTCGCAATACGCGAATGGCAGGGCGACGGTACTCCAATACGGCATTCATTGAAGTGGACTTTGAGGGCGGAACACGGTCCTTTTTCTTAAAACAGATTATCAACCACCCGATGAACGTTGTTGCTTTGTCCAATGAACCGGACCAGGCAGCCATAGAATACCGAATGCTGGAACAGCTCTATCCCAAGTTTGTGCAGGTCGAACAGTGTACGGTGCCGCGGCCCGTCGTCCTGTATTCAGACGCCAACGCCTACGTCACCGAGTCCATTGAGGCACGCGATTTGGTGAATGACTTGTATCTACTGCATTACTTTGCCGATCGCCGTCAATTCGACGAATTACAGCGACACTTCTATCTGAGCGGGCGATGGTTGCGGCATTTTCAAGGCTGTATGACGGCGACTCGCCCAGGCAGCGAAGTCGCAAACTACATGATGCAACGTTGCCATGACCGCTTGCAGGTGATCGATTCGAAAGGCAGGCGGTGGATCCGGCCAGAATTTGTCATTCATGCGAAAGGCTATCTCGATTCCCTGGCAGCGCGACTGAACACCGACCAGATGACCGTCGTGCCCCGACACGGCGATTTTGGTCCGTGGAACGCACTCGTTAACTCGGAAGGAATTACAGTGATCGATTTTTTCGGTGCGGGTGACGGCCCACTCCCCGAGGATCTGTTGAGCGTACTCGTGTTCTTGGACACCATGCGTTATGGACTCGCGAATAGCGGGTCGCGCGTTGATTGTTTGAGTGAGAGGTTCCTGGCGGGGTTCGGTGCGATCGGCCACCATCAACCTGAGTACATCCTGTTGTGCGAGGCACTACAGCGACTGCTGCAAATCGCGGTGGCAATTCAATCGCTATCCGGCGATTCATACCGCAAGGTTGGTTGGACCGAACTCATTGAACGCAGGAGGTCACTATCGGCAAACGTTGCGTGGTTCAAGCGGAGGCCGACCACCTCATCTATTTGGCCCATCTAATTTCCGCAAGAAATGTGGCCAGTGGTGGTCCTGCTATTCGGTTGCGATGTCGATTTGCCTTCGTCGTTGGCTGTCTCGATGGCAAGTCTTACGCGTTCGACTTGAATTCGGAACGCTGGAAATTGGTTCTCGACTTGGCCAAGTGCGCCATTGCCAGCCAGTTCTTCCAGGTGCTGTGTCATTTCGAAAGCACGCGCTGCGCCAAGGTTGCCAAGTGTTCCCTTGAGGCGATGGGCTATGCGTTGCACCTGTTCAAGATCTTGTTGGGTGACTGCCGATTCGAGTTCGTGGAGCATCTTCGCTAGTTCGCCTGGGCACAACGCGAGAATCTCATCCGCTATGTCGACGTCGCCTCCGGCACGCTGCAGTAGTTCAGCTTTGTCGAAAACCTTTTCATCGCTGTCGATTTTGGCATCCACCGACTGCGGACACGACTGCTGTAGGATGGTATGCGCCGTATCTGCCATGATTCTCTTCTCGCGAACTTGTATCAGCGGAAACATGGGCGAAGCGGCTCAACTCCGACCATCCAACAAGTTTGGCTTATTTTAGGGAACCTTTGGGTTGAAAATTCGCACTCCCTACTGCGCAAGCTTGCCGCAAAACTAGGCGAAACAGGAAAGAAGTCGGGTATCTGAGTCACGATCCGAAAAGCTAAGAAATATCGCAGGGGCACGGCCGTCGATCGTATGTATTCATCGGAATAATCCGATTGGGAGGCTCAGCGACCAACGTGCGGCAAATCTCACCGAATTTGTGGCTTCTTTCCACCCCGATTTTTACAGTGTTCTTGAAAACGCAACCTGCACTTGCAAGAACGTTCCACGAAAGGGCAAAGAATTGGGGCACTCATTCGCATGGCGTTTGGAACGCGGACGTCCCATTCTCCTCCCTTGGAAACAAAGTCCATATGCCCGTGTCCGCTAATACACAACTTCATCATTCCGGAATCGACGTTTCGCAATTGGAAGCGACATTTCAAGCCCTCGAAAGCCAAGAGCTTGAAAATGAACTGAAGGTCCCCCGGTTTACGGAATACCAACGCCAACCCGCCGGGGAGGCTAGCGGTCGTCCATCGGTGACGCCCATGCCTAATCAGCCGCGGAAGGGGCGTCTGTTGGTTGGTTTTACTTTAGCAGCGGTGGGCTTCTTTGTTTCCTACAGTGTCTGGGACGTGTTCTTTCGGTATTCCTCCCACGGGATTGTCGCAGGCCACGTCGTGGAAGTAATGCCCGCTTGGAGCGGCGATGTGCAAACCCTTCATGTGCGCGCTGGGGATCACGTGGAGTCCGGACAATTGCTCCTCACCCTCGACAATCCCGACCTGCGGCAGAAAGTGGCTCGCGCCGAGGAAGAACTGCGCCTCGCACGCGCTACATTGGTGGCGGAGACGGCGCGGCTGGACTGGCAGAGCGAGATTGACGCCGACCGACAAAAGCAAGCCGCTGCGGAATACCATCAGAATTGGGGTCTCTTGTTGAACGAACAGGCGCAGCTTGAATTGGCCAAGCGCCGTCTCGACCGTGCTCGGCAATTGGCTGCCAAGAACTTGATTACATCCGACGATTTCGACTCCGCGATTCATGTGGAATCGGGACAACGTCAGAAGGTTGCGCAGCTAGAAACGGCCGTTGTCGAAATGCGACAGCGCGCCGAGGTTGTCCCGCAGGAGCCGATTCTGAGAAAACAGCAATTGGAACCGCACCTATTTCGCATTTCCGGTTTGCAGGCGGAGATCGTTCGCTGCCATGAAGAATTGGCACGAGGTCAGATCAGGGCCCCGGTTCGCGGTAAAGTCATTAAATGCGATTGCCTCCCGGGCGATCACGCCCGCTTCCAGCACTCGATGTTGTCGCTGCTAGAGAAAGACTCCGAAGAGATAGTGCTCTACCTTCGCCAGGAGAAAGTGCGCAGCTTGGAAGTGGGAAGCCTCCTCCAGGTTCACGTACGGCCGCTAAGCGAAAGCATTTCTTGTGAGGTTGTGCGCGTGGGTCAGGAATTTTCGCCAGCTCCAAGAGCAATCGAGCGGTACTATCGCTCGAATGAACCCTTGTTGCAAGTTTTCTTGCGGCCTGACCGGCAGCACATCGCAGCATCCGAACTTTGTTTGGGTGCCGTGGCGAATTTACCTAGATCGTGGTGGCCAACGTTTGCCGCCCGGCAGCAGCAAGAATTGGCGTCGCAATGAAGTCAACCATGATTCGTCCAATGCGAATTCTACACGTCGAACAAGATGCGAACTTCGCACAGCTTGTTGAAGGTTCCGTTTTGCAGTGTGCACAGGGTGACCTGGAGTTTGCCCGCGCGTCCAGTGTAGACGCGGCATTGCGTCTACTAGTGGATGCGGAGTACGACGTTGTATTGCTCGAGCCGGCCAGTTCGAGCTGCGATTCCATACGGAGCATCCAGGAAATATGCGAGCGTGCCGGTCGAATTCCTGTCGTCGTATTGTCGGCGAATGCCGATGAGTCTTTGGCGTTAACTTCAATCGAATCGGGATTGCAAGACTACTTGGTCAAGGGGCAGGTAGACGGTGAGGGGATCCTACGTGCAGTGCGTTTCGCAATCGAGCGTAGCTGCCAAGATTCCGTTACTGGACAGGCACAGTTTGTAGCGCAGAATGGACCCGTTCAGATTCTGCTGGTAGAAGATAATCCATCTGATGCGTTGCTCATTCAGGCAAATTTGCAGCGTGGCTTCGACAACGCCTGTGAGGTGACCATTGTTGATCGGCTCGATCAGGCTTTGCATTTGTTGTCGCGCGGTGAGTTCAGCGCTGTGGTGCTTGACTTGTCCTTGCCTGACAGTCGCGGAGTAGAAACATGCGTTGCTCTGCGTCTGCAAACACCCCACATACCGTTCGTCGTGCATACGGGATCGAACGACCCAGTTCTGGCCCTGAAGACGATTCAGCAAGGGGCAAGTGACTATCTCGTCAAAGGGCGTGCAGGTCGCGGCGAACTCGCTCGATCGGTACAATATGCAATTCACCGTCGGCATGGCTTGAGTACGATAAGATCGGCACCTTTGTCTTTATTGGGGCCGACTTCATCGTCAATCGATGGCACATCCAGCCGATTATCGACCATGCCCGCAGCGGTGAGTTCAGAGGAATTTACTGCCCCTCGCCCGGAATCGTTGGCTACAGACTACGAGCGTCGCAGTTTTAACCGTTATCCGATCATTCGATCGGCGCTCGTAATTCCCATCGGTTTGGGAGGGCGACCGGACTGGGATCGCCGCTTGCCGGCGATTGCTGCGGAACTAAGTCGTACGGGGCTTTTTCTCGAGGTAGACGACACACAGATTACGCTGCAAGATTGCATCGTCGGCGTAGAACGTCGGGACGGAGTACTCTGTTACGCAGGATTAGAGCTCCAAAATTCGACGGCACTTTCACCACATCGGGTCCGAATCGGCGGCCCGTTTGGCGGACGTGGGCAAGAGATCCTAGCACCAGCGAGTCTCATGCCCCGTTTCGATCCTGTATCGATGCAAATGACGCACGCAGTTTCCATTGACATTCTTGCCGCATGGTGCAAGATCGAAGTTTTACGTCGCACACTGTTGGACCGGATTCAGCTTTGTCCACGGTGTACCGCAGTTGCGACTTTCCGTTCGGGTTGCCGCAGCTGTGGATCAGGTCGTGTTTCCGAAGAGCGTTTGATCCACCACTTCTCTTGCGCTCATGTCGGTCCGGTTGCCTCTTTTGAACAAGACAAGAGTCTGGCTTGCCCCAAATGTCGAACTCGACAACTGATCGTGGGTGCCGATTTTGAATACCAATCGGGCGTAGTTCGGTGTCAGGATTGTCACTGGAGTGGCGCTGATGCGGAACAAGTAGGGCAATGTCTGCGGTGCAACTTCCGATTTCCGAGTAGTAATGCCTTGATACAGGATTTAACCGCCTACCATGTTCACCGCTTGGATCCACTGGCTCTCATCTCTGCATCCTGAGGAGATCTGGCTCGTCCTTGGAGGCGTGCTATTGATCGATGCTCCGCGGTATGCGCTGAGCCAGGTCGCCATGTGCCTCTGGGATTGGGTGCGTGAATGTTACTCTGCGGTCAATCCAGAAGGCAATAAGTCGACCAGCCCGCCGTACTGTCCGACAGTCTGTGTCGTCCTCGCCGGGTATAACGAGGCGAACACCATCGAGGCGACGTTAGGTTCGATCTGGAATACCTATCCAAATTTGCAGATGATCGTCGTTGATGACGGTTCGCAGGACGGCATGGCGGATGTGGCGCGAAACTTCGCTGCCGATCACGCTGGGGTGCTCGTACTGGGCCGCGGTCGACGTGGCGGAAAGTCTTCGGCGCTGAATTCAGCATTGCCGTACACCGATGCTGAGGTTGTGGTGACCGTGGACACCGACTCACATCTCGCCCCCGGAGCCCCGTGGGAGATTGTACAACCGCTGGCGAATCCGCAGGTAGGGGCTGTCTCGGCCACCGTCCGTTCGCGCAATCCGTTTACGAATTTAGTAACGTGGCTGCAAACCTATGAATATTAGCAATCGATCTTCGTGGGGCGAATGTTCGCGGCGAGGTTGGGGATGTTGGGCATCGTATCTGGAGCGTTTGGCGCGTTGCGTCGCGATGCATTAGAGCGAGTTGGCGGCTGGGATGTTGGCCCCGGCGAAGATGGTGACCTTACCATCAGGCTTCGCAAGATTGGTTATCAAATTGCGTTTGCCTCGAATGCACAGTGTTATTCCAATGTACCCACTCGATGGAAACAATTATTCAATCAGCGACGGCGCTGGGATCGAACTATTATTACCTTCGAATGCCGAAAGCACATTGACCTCGTTTATTTCTGGCAGCCACACTTTCGATGGCAGGAGTTCCTGCTCCTAGCGGAACGCTGGTTTTTTAACATCGTGTGCCTCTACGGTCTGTGGGGCTACTTGGCGTGGCTGCTCTGGGGCATGCCGGAACAAGCACCGTATGTGCTGTTTTCACTGTACCTGTGTTACATTGTATGTGAAATTTTCGGATCGCTGTCGGTGTTGTACTATACGGATAGATTTTGGCGAGATCTCGCCACCTGTGCCATTTTTCCCTTGGTGCCGTTCTACCAGGTGTTTTTGAAAACCGCCGCCTTGGTTGCGATTACTGAAGAAATATTTTTTCGTCAGTCGACTCGCGATAATTTTGTTCCAAGACATGTTCGCGAGGCGACTTGGCACTGGTAGTGGGAGGGTGGGAACACTTAGCGTCAGCCGCTTTCCTGTCCGATGGCGTTTCGAATGCGGACGAGGATTTCTCGTAGTTCCTGTTGGGAACGAACGTTGGACGGAAGCAACGGCTGCGGCACCGACAGGGTCGCAGACGCCGCGATCAAATTCACTAACGACGCCGGATCACAACGCAAATAGCGTGCTAGACGTTCCAAGAATTGGCGGCGAGCATCCGTGTGCGAATTCGGCATCGATCTCTTCCGGCGACAGGCCCACACTTCTATCCCCATCCTATGTGCTGCGATCCCAAGTCACAAGTTCTCAAGCGAACTCCACGTGCTGAGCGGCATTTGTGTCGGCCGATCGATGACAGGCGGCCAAAAACTGCTGAATCCATAAGCCTTGACGCCCGGTCGCCATGGGCGCCCTGCCAAGCTGCACAGATCGACTGAAATCCTCAATCTGAGCCCGATAAAGGTTTCCTGTAGGGAGTGAGATGTCTTCGGACGTGCACTATGCGGCTCGTCCTTGTTCGGCGTCGCACCCCGGGGCCGAGTTGCTGCGCGTCCACCGGAGACAGCCCGAATGGGACTGGCGGAGTGTCCCTTCCGCCAGAAGCGATCCGGCCGAACCATAGATCTCGAGCCGATTTTGCATCGACTTGTCGGGCACATTGAACAAGCAATCGACAGTCGCCAAAGTTCCCCGTGCGAAGTCCAGCAGTATAACTGCCGAGTCTTCGACGGGGTACGCGTACCAGGCGTTCTGGATCGATCTGCAACGTGCCGAATTTCTAGCATCAATATTGATGGTGTCATGCCACAATTCAGCGCAGCGAAGCGCTGGGACGAGGATGGCGGGCTCGATCTGTAAATCCTGCCACGCGTAAGCGCTGCACGTTCACGCAGTCGCATTTTTTTACAAGTTTTCCGGATTGGGTGCGGCCCAAACGACTTTCTGTCGCTTGATAACGGAAACCGGATCTGCCCCCGGCGCAGCTCCCTAGACGCTTTTCAAGAAAATACATTTTCTTGCGAACCAATGCAGAAGAAGAGCGTCTATATCTGCAGCACGCGACGAATGTAGTCGCGGAACAAGGATTCTGAAAAACAATTAATCACTGGATACGAGATCATGACTTCAATACGGCTGAGTACCGAACGATTTAATGGATATGCGGGTTGTATCGCGTCGCAAGACGCGAATACGCTCCCCTTGCATCCACATCGGAGGTAACACTCGGCCGCACTAACGAATCAACGTTGGCGAACCCGGTGTTACCCCAAAGTGACACCGGGTTTTTTCGTGCCTATTTCCAACGATTTACATACAGATGGACTGGTAGCTGTGCCCCTCCTGGCTAACGCGGGCGGCGGTCTGAAGAACCGCAGAGGAGGGTTCGAGCACCTCCCAGTCCACTGGATGCGCACCTGGAAAAAACACACATGAAAACAACTGCGCTATAGGTGCGCACCTACACAACCCAAAACGGCTCGTTCGACTTCTGGTGAGGTCACTGGTCTTTCAAGCCAGCTAGGTCGGGTTCAAATCCCACACGAGTCACTCGGCAGGCGTCAGGAATCAGGCGTCAGGAATCAGGCGTCAGGAATCAGGAATCAGGCAATTCACTGAAGCCTAAAGTCTGGCTCCTGAAGACTGATCATGGGGTCGGCGCTTTGACTTGCACTCAAGGCTTCAGGGTTCAACTCCCTGCAGGTCCACTGACATGACGATTCGGGCAGAGGTGCAGATGGGAGCACGCCTGCTTTGGGAGCAGGAGGATCTCGGTTCGACTCCGAGGTGCCCGACTTGAAGAGATGGTAGTCGAGGGCTGGAGCCCATATCCGTCTGATAAGCGGGTCGCGCTGAGTTCAATTCTCAGGGCTACCACTAATGAACAGAGTTCAAAGGAGAACATGATGCAATCACTTAATCGCTTGAAACGCATGGCCATAATCGTTCATGAGGTTGTGGTGTAGCGGAAGCACAGCGGACTTTTAATCCGCAAAGCGTGGGTTCGAATCCCACCGGCCTCACTTGTTCGGCGTGCAGCTCGATGGTCCGAGCAGCGTCCTTATAAGACGAAGGTCGAAGGTTCGATTCCTTCCACGCCGACTCGGGAAGACGAACACAAATGGGATTGTGGCAGACAAGGTAATGCACCGGATTCTTAATCCGGTCGATGTGGGTTCGATGCCCACCGATCCCACTGAAAAGTAGGCGTCAGGTTTCAGGAGTCAGGTTTCAGTCAATGCACTGAGGCCTGAAGTCTGGTTCCTGAAGCCTGATCCGATCTTTGACAATTTGGTTGAGCCAACAAAAGGCGTCCATGGTGTAGTGGTAACCCGTCTCCTTGCCAAGGAGGAATTGCGAGTTCGATTCTTGCTGGACGCTCTGGTCAGGATCCAGGTTTCAGGAGTCAGACTTCAGGGAACGAAGCAATCCGTTAAGTACGCGTCCTGTCTCATTGGCAAGCGAAGTGGTCTCTTTGGCGGATTGTAGTTCGAGATAACCAAGGCGTTGGGCAAGTGATAGTTGATACTCGACTTCGCACACCGAACCATATGCGATCTCAAGGAACCTCGCGTAGTCGGCTTGCGAAGATCTCGCGCAGCCCTCAACGATATTCGATGGAGCAGACACTGCAGCTCTTCGAATTTGGGAAGTGAGCCCAAACATCTCCTCTTTTGGAAATGATTTTGTGCACTTGTAAATTGCTACAGCAAGTTGATCTGCCAATTCAAACGCACGCAGCTTGTGATAGTCTCGCATGATATTCTCCTGAAACCTGACTCCTGAAGTCTGAATCCTGATTTTATTCCGGTGGGTCCTGTGTTGGTACGGGAAGGCGACTGTTAATCGCCCAGACGCAGGTTCGATTCCTGCTGCCGGAGCTTGCTCAGGCTTCAGGATTCAGCAATCAGACCTCAGGTTTTTCTGAATCCTGAATCCTGAATCCTGAATCCTGAATCCTGAATCCTGAATCCTGAAACCTGAAACCTGAAACCTGAAACCTGAAGCCTGATACTCGGGTTTGGGCTAACGGTAAGCCAGCTGCCTTTGAAGCAGTGGTATGAAGGTTCAACTCCTTCCGCCCGGACTGCAATAACAATTCAATACTCCGGAGTAGCAACTGTTGGGCGTTGCGTCTGGCTCTGAACCAGAAGCTCGCAGGTTCGATTCCTGTCTCCGGGGCTTGCTCAGGCTTCAGGATTCAGCAATCAGACTTCAGTTTTTCTGACCCCTGAAGCCTGACTCCTGGAACCTGAGAGGCCGGATGAGGGCGCTGTCTTGAAAACAGCTGGCGTTAACACGCTTCGGGGTTCGAGTCCCTGGTCTTCCGCTTTGTTTAAAACAGTCCTGTGGCCCAGCGGCGAAGGTACCTGGTTTACACCCAGTCGCGATCAACGCTGCGAGTCGGTGCCCGCGGTTCGAGTCCGCCCAGGACTACTTGTTGAAAACGGCGCTACTCCGCTTGGTGCGGGACATTTCTGCAAAACATGTTGGGTTGAGTTCGAATCTCAATAGCGTCTCTTGAAGAATGGTGTGGTACGCCAACGGCTGAGCGGCTTGTCTTAGGAACAAGTGTTTGTGGGTTCGAATCCCTCCTGCACCACTGTGAATATGTCTTTGAAGTGTAGTGGATACGCACGCGACCCTGCGAAGGTCGAAGATCAGGTTCGATTCCTGACATGGACACTGATGGTAACAATATGGCTTGCGAGTGTGATGGATTCGCACGACAGTCTTCGAAACTGTTAGACAAGGTTCGATTCCTTGGCGAGCTACTTTCTGAAAATGGTGCGGTGCGCTAATTGGCATAGCGGCTGATGCCTTCGGGAGCCAGGAGTCAGGTATCAGGCTTCAGGAATCAGGAATTTTAAACCTGAAGCCT